>NZ_MWQY01000006.1 GCF_002087085.1 Marispirochaeta aestuarii
GGGGAAGACCATTCCTGCAAGCTGGGCGCACTTCGTGCTATCCAGTATCGCCCAGTCTGTCTTCCGGGGGAAGACCATACCATACCTGCAATTCAGCACCGGTGACGGCACTATACCTCAACAACACTTTCCGTAACCATGTTCACGTCTTCAGTTGTTAATAATTTTTCACTATTGAGGATAACTAAAAATCTTTCATCTAATTTTCCGATTCCACTGATGAAATCAGTATCCATATTGTTGTTAAATTTAGGTGGAGGATCGATTCGCTCCGGCAAGATTTCAAGTACCTCTTCTACAGAATTGGCTATTATACCTATAGTGACAATTTGATTGTCTGACATAACCTCAATCAAAAGAATACATGTATCTACAGTATTTTCAGTAATCTTCAATCCAAAGCGTTCACGAAGGTCTAAAACAGGAATAATCTCACCACGAACATTCATCACTCCTCGCATTACTGTCGGAGTTCCTGGGATTCTAGTAATAGTCCGAAATTCCAGCACCTCTTTTACTCGAGAAACTTCAATGGCATATTTCTCCTCGCCCAATGTAAAAGCAAGGTATTGATTGGTTGTAATTATATCGAAATCACCCATAACTCCTCCTTAAAATAATCAAGCGATTATCAATTGAGTTTTCTTTTAAAAAATGATGTCAAACATCCCAAGTATCTATGAGATTAAAAGATTTATTTAGAATTCTTCAAAGTCTTTCGAATCGATTTCGTCTGCGTAGTTATTGCTACCTACAGTGCCGTCATTTTTCCATCTTTCTATTCTGTTAGTGTTTCTTTCTTTTGAATGTAATCCCTGTTTTTCTGCTTCAGCGAGCAGTCTTATTCCTACCTCTTCTTTGCCTACATGTACTGTTTGTTTTTTTGCTGTTGGTGAGATATTTCTAGGAGCGGATAGTAAAGCTTGCTTTTTTTCTCTTTCAACATCATCTCTTATCTTAAAATAGGAAATGCTGCTCTCCAATCCTTCGGCCTGTCCGGAGAGTTCTTCGGCGACAGAAGCCATCTCTTCAGCTGCTGAGGCGTTTTCCTGAATTACCTGGTCTAATTGTGTTATAGCTGTATTGATTTGATCTACACCTGCGCTTTGCTCGCGACTTGCAGAACTAATCTCTTGTACAAGATCGGCTGTCTTCTTTATATTGGGCACCAATTGTTCGAGCATTTCTCTGGCTTTTTCGGCAACTGTTACAGTAGACGTTGAAAGTGAACTAATTTCTCCAGCTGCATCCTTACTCCTTGCAGCAAGCTTCCCGACTTCAGATGCCACAACAGCAAATCCCTTGCCGTGTTCACCAGCTCGTGCAGCTTCTATTGAGGCGTTTAATGAAAGCATATTCGTCTGACGCGCGATTTCTTCAATAATTACTATTTTCTCAGCTATACTCTTCATAGCTACAACAGCTTCCATAACCGCTTCTCCACTTTCTGTTGCATTTCCACTGGCCAGTGTAGCGATCTTTTCTGTTTCTGTAGCATGTTCAGCATTCTGCTTAATAATAGCACTCATTTGTTCCATCGAAGATGATACTTCTTCAACTGAAGAGGCCTGCTCCGTTGCACCTTGACTTATTTGTTCAGCGGAAGTACTCATCTGGTGACTCCCGGAGGATACTTGTGCAGAAGCATTTATTGCATCCGTTATAATACTCTCTAAGTTGGTTACCATCATCTCCAGAGACTTTGACAATGTTCCTATTTCATCTTTACGATTCATACGTAGAGTTTCTCTTGTAAGATCACCTGTTGAAATTACCTGAAGTTGTTCAGAAATCTGCATAATTGGTTTCGTAATGGACCGCACTAAAAGGAAAATAACTAAAATAGCAGCGAGGGAGAAAATAAATCCGATAATAAAACCATTCTGTAATAGGGCTATTTGTTGCACCCGAACCGTTTTTAAAGGTGAAGAAATTCCAAAACCCCACACTTCTTCAAAACCGGCGATTTTAAGCGGAACGGTAATAACAACAGATTGAACCTTCTCTCCTCCCTCTGCTTTTTTTCTCTCGGAATAGATACTGCCTTGCTTGATCGACGTTCTGAATTCCTCAGGGTTTTGGAAATAGGCCCCTCCATCCGTCTGAACCAAGTTCTTCGTCGGATGTGCTACAACCATAGCGCTATTGGAGACCACAAAAGCATAACCGGTTTCAAATGGATGAATTTTATCAATAATAGCCTGAATTGAGTTTAATGGTACATCAACGCCAACAGCGCCGATTATTTCAGCATTTCGTTTAATTGGGATCGATAGTGTTGTCATTAGAACATCTTCACCATCGACCTCGTAACTGAATGGCTCTAAGATTACGTGACCACTCTTCTTAAATACCTCCGTATACCATTCTTCTTTTGTATAACCGTCAAGGGATATAGCAGATAGCGAACCATTTGCCCTATTCCAATAGGAGGCAAAATGTCCTTCCTTAGTGTAGGGTGAAACATTCTTATATTCATCATCATTATTATCAAATTCATTCGGTTCAAATGCGATCCATGTCCCTATGAACTCAGGATTCGAAACAAGTGCTCCTTTTACTGCTTTTAAAGCAAACTCCCTCTTGCTTTGGCTATCTACAGGTACATATTCTTCTATTGTTCTAGCCAGCGAATGACCAACATTGTAAGCACTATCCAATAAGGCTGCCACATTCTTAGATTCTGTATGTGCAATCTGTTCACTTAGACTAATCACATCCTGTTCGAGCACTTTCGACTGCTGGTAAATTATAATCCCAACAACAAGACCGATAGCAATAATAAACAAGGATACCAACGGTAATAGCATTTTAGTTCTTAATTTCATCATCACTCTCCTGGTGAATAACTCGATGGATGCATACAGCCATCACTGATAGCGTGATCAGATCAATAAATGATTCAAAATGGTATACAAAACCACGCCAAACCTTATCAATATATTCTTGTCATGTAACTTATTGTACTACATTAAGACATTTGAGATGCTGAGTCTACTACATAAAATCATTTATCAATCCATATTTGGCGGGTTTCTTAGATTCAAGCCATTTACAGTTTCTGCCGAGTTTACTATTTAGAAAGTCTGAATATATGAGAGAAATAGAAATAAATCACCAAGGTATAAAGATCAGCATATTCTGCTTACTAATTCTTCAAACGATTGCCGCACACTCTTTCCGGCGGTATCTAAGCTAGTATATTCCGGGGATGCTAATCCCGCTTCCGGATTTCTTCCCGGGATGACAACTTCAAACCTTCTATTTCCGGTATCCTGTCTGTTTTTATAAAGCAATTTTCCTTGGCGATTGGTTGAGTACAACGGACATCGGTCAGGGAGCAGAACTCCGGCTGCCGTTTATCCGTACCTTTCTAAAGGAGACACTTCCGCTTTCTGCAAAAAAGCCCCACTTGCCGTGATTGACGGACATATGAAGGCTGTCAGTAAGAGTACCGTTACAGTAAACATCCAGAAAGAATCCCATCAGTACCAGCGTTATCAGGCAGTCTTCTGTTGCCGGCGTTTTTCTCATTCCGGGGGGAAGAGGAACCTCGGTTACCGGGACAAAGATCCATCCGATCTCCCCTATAGAACAGCCGCAGATCCGCAGCAGCGACTTCTCATAATCCATCATAACGGCCGTGCCTTCATTGTCTTCAGTACTGTAATGAACAAGAAAGCCGCAGCTTCTGCATGCACCTTCCGGCTGTGAAGAGATATACAGCCGGTCATAATCACAGAGATCAAGATACACCGAGAATCCCCGGTCTGCCGACCCCTCCACGGTCTCGGTGTCCGGATGCTTCCAGTTCCGGGAGTTCCTGTCTGACTGAGGATGGCATGTAAAATTTCGGCTGTTCAAATCCATGCTGTATAAGTCTTTCAGAAACAGGGATGACAGAGCTTTCGGCAGTACCAGTTCCGGTTTCTCATTCCGGAAGATCATCTTTTTCGGCATTGCCCAGGAACCGCGGAAGGATCCTCTGTTTTTAAGAGTATTGGGAAACACGTTGTTGTAATAAAATATACGCCCTTCGGAAGCATTGGAAGGACAGGCGATACTCCGCCCCGCGTAATTGTGCAGAGAACCGGAAGGAGAGCCCAGCAGCAGGCTGTTTTCCGGTTCAATATACGGACCATCAATCCCCTCGCTCACCAGATACCTGATACCGCTGGCGCCTCTCGGCCATTCCCGGCTCCTGCATGAGTGCCACTCCCCGCAGGAGAAAAGCAAGTACCACCGGTCGTGGAAGAAAAAAACATCCGGGACTTCCAGAAATCCGTAATTCCCGGAGACATGAACGGGGGGCCCGATCTCCCAGTCGAGCAGATTATCGGAGACAGCATGAGCAATGGCCCCTCCGCCGTTGAGCCCCCCCTCACTGACACGTGCACAAAGGAAGAGATGGAAGGTCCCCTGACTATCACGTTGTATACAGGGGTCCCGCCATGCCGCATGATGTAAGGGGGTGCCGCCGACATCAGTCTCATACCACCGCGGGTCGGGAGCCAACAGCGGTTCCTCACTATACTTTTCCCACCGGTTCAGGTCGGGAGAAACCGCCAGACCAAGAAGCTGAAGGTGTCCCCTTCTTGCACCGTAGAACATATAATATGAATCCCGGAACCTGATCACCGTACCGGTCAGCAGAAAACCGGCATCCCATTGCCGGCCTGTACCCATACGGATAACAGGCCCAAGGTCCTTCCAGTTCAACAAATCAGAAGAGACCGCATGATTAATGGCATCGGAGCGCCGGCCGGAATATTTGGTCAAATGAAAAAGGTGGTAAGTGCCGTTGTCATTATAAAGCCAGCTGTCCCAGAGGATTCTCCGTGTATCTGAAGGTGTAAAGAGCATGAAGGATCTCCCGTACATCTGGAATTTCAGCAGTTCAGCCTACGACGCTTCCTTCGGTCAGGCCGCTGGTAATGTATTTCTGCATAAAAAGGTACATAATAACTACGGGAATTGTGGTGAGGATGCCTCCGGCCATGAGTACATTCCACTCCACCAGGTATTCGCTGATGGAGGCCACCAGCGAGACCGTTAACAGCCGCTTACTCTCGGTAAGGATGAGAGTATTGGCAAACATGAATTCGTTCCAGGCAAGGATAAAGCAGAAAACCCCTGTGGTGGCGACACCAGGAGAAGAAAGGGGAACGATAATCCTGAAAAAGGCCCCCATTCTTGAACAGCCGTCTATCATTGCCGCCTCTTCAAGCTGCTTCGGAACATTTCGGAAGAATCCCCGCAGCATCCAGATAGCCAGAGGAAGGGAAAATACCGTAAAGGCAAGAATCAGGCCACTGTAGGTATCGATCAGGTTTATGTGCCGCAGAAAGATGAAGAAGGGAACAAGAAAAACCACGGGAGGGAACATTCGTGTTACCAGAATTCCCAGGATCAACAAACGTTCCCCGGGTATGCGGAATCTCGCCAGAGCATATCCTCCCAGAGATCCGATAAGCACCGAAACACAGGCCGTCATAAGGGAGACATACAGGGTGTTCCCGAAATAGGTGCCGAAGCGCATGGTCTGCCATCCGCGGATAAAGTTCTGAATGTCAAAGGAATCGGGCAGAAAGCTTGGAGGATAGCGCAGGGTTTCCGGGTTTGACTTAAAAGATGTCAAAAACATCCACAGAAAGGGAGCAAGGACAAACAACGTAAGCAGCAGCAGCGCGGCATGAACATAGACGGTTTTTATCAGGATTCGTCGCTGTATCGCAGTCATCGTATCGTTACCACCTATTCACTCAGATTTTTACCTTCAACCTTGTAAAGATAGAACCCTATAATAATCAGCAGAATCGAAACCATGATCAGGGACTGGGCGGATGCCAGCCCGAAGTTGTATCTGGAAAAAGCAACATTATATATCTGGGTCGAGAGGATCTCGGTTGAGTTAACAGGACCTCCTTTTGTCATGACCCAGATCATATTGAAACTGTTGAAAGTCCAGATGGTAATGAGGGTACTGGCAACAACTATCGAAGACCGCAAAAAAGGCAGGGTTATATTGAGGAAGCATTTCCATGGCGAAGCGCCGTCCATTTCAGCAGCCTCATAGAGACTTCTCGGAATCTGCTGAAGCGCGGCGAGAAAAATAATCGTGCTTAAGGGAAACTCCTTCCAGACCCTGGCAATCACAACCCAGATCCGTGCCCAGACCGGATGGCCCAGCCATGGAATGGAATCGCTGATGAACCCCAGCTTCAGGGCCAGATAGTTCACAAGACCGAAGTCAGGATGAAGCAGCCACATCCAGTTCAAAGCAGCCACCGAGGCAGGGATAGCCCAGGGAATAAGTATTGCCGCTTTGTACACCAGCAATCCTTTCACCTTCTGGTTCAACAGCAGGGCGATAACAAGCCCGAATAGAATCTGTCCTGCCACATTGGCGAAGGTCCACCAGATTGTATTAAGAAAGGAATACCAGAACTGGGAAGAAGTAACACTGGCTGCGTAATTATCCAGGCCGATGAAAGGAATCCCCCGCTGCATGGTCATCAAATTATAGCGGAACAGACTCATGAATAGACCGATAATCACCGGTACGATCACCACGATAATCAGAATGATCAGGCTGGGGCTTATAAGGACCAGGCTGAGGTTTTTTCTGCTGAATTTGCTTACTGCGGACATTGTCGCTGTACTTTCCTTTAGAGACGACGGGCTGTGCCCAACCCGTCGCCATATAAATCGACTGCGGTACCGGTTCTGCCTGACTGCTCAGCGCCTGACTTCATCCAGCTGGGCCTGCATCCGGACCGCCGCATCATCAAGAGCTGCCAGGGGGTCACGGTTGTTGACAAACACCTCTTCAAAAGCTATGCCCAATTCTGTTCTGCTGTGGTCGCCGATAACCGAGGCATGGTTTATTCCGTAGGGGAACTCCCTTAAAAAAACCTTCAGAAGGGGGTCGTTTACAAACTCGCTGTCCGCGGCATCGACCCGGGAAGAGAAGCGACCATAGTCAAACACTACCCACATGCGCTCCCGGTCGGTCAGAAAATCTATCCATTTATATGCCGCATCTTTAACCCTGGAACCGGCGGAGATTACAAGACTGCTTCCGCCCATACTGACGGCACGGCGTTTCTGCATGGGGTGAGGGGCCACAGCAAACTCGAAATCAGGTTCCGCACTGCGCAGGGGATCGAGCTCCCAGTCTCCGGCAATATACATGGCTATACGTTTTCCAAGAAAGGCGTTTCGAACATCATCCCAGCGGTCGTAACCGACTGCCCCCGGAGGAACCACTTTGTGGACAGTAAAAAGCTCTGCGAACCACTTGAAAGCCTCCTGTCCTTCAGGTGAGTTTACGACGATCTTCTTTCCGTCATCACTGATAATCTGCCCACCGTTGGCAATCAGAAAGGGAAACCATCCGTAGGAAGCTCCGCGGCCGCTGCGAATACCAAAGCCGTACTGGTCAATCCTGCCGTCCCCGTCCAGATCTTTTGTAAGGGCCTTTGCAACCTTGAGAAAACTGTCCCAGTTGTAAGGTTTTTCCAGGGAAGGGAGGGGAAGTCCTGCTTCTTCAAACATGGTTTTGTTGTAAATCAGGGCAGTCGCGTCGGACATCCACGGTACAGCATAAATATTGCCTTCATAGCTGCTGGATTTAAAAGCGCTCGTGTTTATCTCGTCGATTTTGCCGCTCTGTTTCAGGTAACCATCTACTGGTTCCAGAATACCCATTGCGGCGAGCTCCACGGGCCAGGTTGTCGCCACATGAATAACATCCGCCGCGACACCGGACATGCTGGATGTTATGATCTTTTCCATCAGCCCCCTGTGGGGAGTGTTTTCTATCCGTACATCGATATCAGGATTGAGCTCCATGAATTCCTGCTGTGCCTTGACGAGGGCAAGTTCATCACCGGCAGCCATTTCATCATAGACCCACATCGTCACCGTGGTTACGGAGGAGGTCTCTTCTTCCTGTCCTGCAGCGGACATGGGAGAAATAAAAAGCAGTAACATCATACAGGTGAGAACGCAAACGACAATGTTTCTTTTACTCATATCTTTACTCCTTTATTCTTTTTCTTTTCAGCTTATCGGGTCCGGACCTTACCCACGGTCCCAACGCAGAACCAGAATAAACCAGTCTCTTGCACAGAGCCAGTTATCATCGTACTGAAAAGAGTACTGTTTTTACCGGTACTCATCTGTTGAACAGGAGAAAGGATCAGCTAAAGAGGGATCGAATCAATATCCAGATTGCTCAGAAGCCGTATGGCTTCCAGCCGGGTCCCGACACCAAGCTTTGAATAGATTTCACTCATATGGTTACGGATTGTCTGGGGAGTTACACACATTTCTTCCGATATCTGCCGGTTATCCAGCCCCCGGGCTATGAACTTGAGAAGTTCCCGTTCCCGTTTCGTCAGCGTCAGCATCCAGGGGGGAATAGCGCTGTCTGGGGCTGGAAGCTGATGGGGATCTCTTAGCAGCTTCTGGACAACCCCGGGGGAAACAATCACCTGCCCGGACATTACCACATGAATAGCCTGGATAAGGTCAGCAGGAGGCATGTCTTTCAGCAGATACCCTATTGCGCCGTGAGAGAGGGCTTCATGGATATACTCATCATCATCAAAGGTTGTGAGCATGATAATGCGGGTGGAAGGCCTTACAGGATGAACCCTTTCCACAACAGCCACCCCGTCTATTGCAGGCATGCGGACATCAAGCAGAGCAATGTCGGGAGAATGCTGCAGGATCATCTCAACAGCCTGTTTGCCGCTGTGTGCGACCCCCACTATCTGAATATCCCCGGAAAGTTGTTCCAGCACATACTTGAGGTTTTCAACAAAGAGGAGCTGATCATCTGCAAGGACAACTCTAATCATATGCGGATACCATCTTCCTTTCACTTTTACAAGGCAGACCATCCTTCGGCAGCTCCACAGTAAGCTTGAAGCCCCCGGACAGGTTTCTGAAATGGATCGTCCCGCCCATGGATTCCACCCGTTCACGCATTCCTGCTAATCCGACTCCTTCAGATATGCCTGAAGAACCGCTTCCCCGTCCGTTGTCGGTTATATTGAGAATGATCATGTCTCCCGCCTGCTGCAGATGCACCAGCACCCTGTCCGCTTTTCCATGACGGAACGCGTTGGTGAGTCCTTCCTGCATGGACCGGTACAATACTATCCCTATCCCCGGGGGCAAATCAACAGGAGTGTTGGTCAATTCAAGGGCAAGCTCCACCCCGGTAGCCCGGGCAAAGGTTTCGGCAAGACGAGTCAGTCTCAGGCAGGTAGAGATGTTCTCAGCTTCGACTTCCCTGAGAATACGTACAGCCCTGCGTGTATCCTTGAGACAACGTCCGGCCTCTTCCCTTGTGTCGCGAATATATTGACGCAGCTTGCCGTTATCCGCAGGAGAAAGCAGCAGCATGGCTTCCAGCATCATGACGATGTTCATAAGGGTGTGGCCGACGCTGTCATGAATCTCTCTGGAGATCCGTTTTCTCTCCTCGAGGGCTGCCGCATGTCTGGCATTCTGGGCGTAATCCTGAAAGGACTGATTGGCTTTGACAAGTTCGCTTACTGCAGTATCAAGAGAGTCGGTAATCTCCCGCCCTTCATGAAGATGCTGCACTGTTGCTTTGATATACTCGGCTGCCACCGCTGCCGCGGTCAGGAGCAGAAGGGAGGCAAAGACAGAACCGGGACCAGGAGAAACAAGTTCAGCCCCATACCAGTTTGCTTCCGGTAACCACAGTAAGAATGTGGTTCCCAGACTTAGCGCAATAATCGACAGGGACCCATGCAGGATCGACGGAAAATAAATACCGCTCTGTAAAACCAGTACAAGCAGAACCAGAGATTCCGCCAGCAGGGGTTCTTGGGCGGGAATAAGGATCACCAGAATAAAGAAAAGCTGACATAAGAAAAGAAGGATCCTCAAGGACCGTGAAGGCAGCCAGATAAATATGAGAGATAAGGAAAGAGACAGGGAGACAAGAACAGCCAGCTGTAAAATCCATGAAGACGGATACGGTCTTCCAGGAACCAGGTTCAAAAAAGCGGTCAATGCAGAGAGGTGGCAGGCTATAGAGAAAAGAGAAAGGATCCATTCCATTTTACGCTCTGCCATATTACGCCTCCCCTAGGGGAGTATCCTTTTCAATCTTCGATCCTGAAACCTCAGGCAGAAAAAATCAAGAGTGCTGCCTGCCGATCAGGCAGTAATATTCCAGGACCGTTTTCATACACTTTCAAAGATTTATTTTCTCAGCTCCAGGGCAATTCCCCTGGACGACGCTGATTTCAGAAATACTTCCTTTGCCGTCCGTGCCTTCTCTTTCTTCTCCCGGAGCTTCCTGCCGGCGTTTTCCACGTCCCCGACAATACTCTTCAACTCTTTCAACGGCAGTAAGTTGACCGCAAGGCAATAAAAGCTCTTCATTCTGCCATCGTTAAAATCCGCAATCAATTTTTCCAGGATCATCTGTTTTTCCTTTAGATCATCCAGGTATTCAGAAAGATTACGTTTCGCTTTTTCCATGTCGGAAAAAACGTTTCGTTTCGTTATAAAGGAATCCTTCTCCACGGGTATGGCGTATCGTTCACAGGGAAACCCTGCGCACTCATGGCAGAATTCAGTGTTATCGTGCTTACGGCTGCAGGTAATAACGGAACAGGCGGGATGTTTTTCGTGGAAATTGCTTCCGCCGCAGCCGGGACATCTGGATGAACCTTCGGTCTGGAAGCGAGGACACAGAACGCAGTTCAGCCCGCACAGGGAAAACTCCGGATATTTTCTGGAATACTCTTTCACACAAAACCTCCCCATCCGCTGACGAAGGACCCGATCGTCTTGTCTACAAAAGGTTTCGGTACTCCTGTTCTATATATTTTCTCAGCAGGTTGATAAACCTCGCCGCAGGCGCACCGTCAACACTATCATGATTAAAAATGGAAGTAATATTGATGATTTCCCTGATAACAACCGCATCATTTCTTACAACCGGCTTTTTTACCACAGGGCCCAGAGCAAAAGAGACAGCCTTCGGACCTCCACTGTAGGGAATAATGTAGCCCGGCACATTCGTAACCATGCTTACTGATGTTACAAAAACCGTTCCGGAGAATCGCTTGACCAGATCGTGTTGTTTCAGTATCTGCCGGAACAGGAATACAACCAGAAAACGCGGGAGGCGGGAAAAGATTCTCTGCCCCAGCCGGGAACTCATATAGGTCTTCTCTTCACCGACTGCCGATTTTGCGGTCTCTATCTCCTCGTCTATTTCCCGTATAGTTTTATCATTGATTGCACGCAGTATGTACTGCTTATTATACGTAACACCGTTCTGCATAACTTCAACAGGTATATCGATATCCACCTCAGCAAAGCGTGTCTTTCGGCGCACATTTATCATGGAGTTGAACTCCGGCTGTTCATGCAGGCATCTTCCTATCGCCTTCAACAGAAATGAAAAAAGTGAGCCCCCTTCTCCTCTGCTTCTCAGAGCTCTCAGCTCTTTCCGTACATCCGTTACATCGAACTCCATAAGAGCGTAGAAATTATGACCGCCCTTAACCATATCAAAGCCGTAGATAGACAGTCGCCTGTATTCTGATATCTTTTCCCGGTGTCCTTTCATATGTATTCCCTGTTTCTAAAAGAACGAACAATTCCATAAATAGTACCACCGCTCTACGTGCATTGTCGATGTTTTTACTTCTGCCCGTAACGCCTTCAAATTCGGAAGATTGACATCCTTCTGTTGCACCGGGACTTTGCCTTTAACTTGATTAAATATATAATATATATTAAGGACTATATTGAGAGATGATGGGTAAACACCGTAATTATATGTTTATACTGCTTGCAGCCGTATTACTTGCGGCCGGCATTCTCCTTTTGAACGGCAGCTGCCAGAGTCCTGCAGCTTCTGCGCCCGAGCCGGACAGTACAGCTGCAGAAAATACGGTTCCCGGGGTAATTCCCCTGGAAGGGCCGATCGTGGTCGCCCTGCAGCCGGGTCACTGGAAGATCGACGAACTCCCGCCGGAAGCACTTCGCCGTCCGCGCAGTACAGGAGCTGTCCACGGAAATGTCCAGGAGCTCGACATCAACCTTGCGGTTGTGGAGGCCCTGGTCCCCCTGCTGGAGGCGGAAAACTGGCGGGTCATCGTTGTTCCCGCGACGGTTCCTCCAGGGCTGCGGGCCGACGTGTTTCTCTCAATCCACGCCGACTGGGGTACGGATCCGGCAAGAAGGGGCTGGAAGCTCGCTCCCCCCTGGCGCCCGAGCGTCGCTTCAAGCGAGATCGCCGAAGCCCTCAAGGAGTCATTCAGGGCCGAGGAGAGTCTGACAGAGGATGCAGACGGCGTTACCGTCGGAATGCGCGGTTATTTCGGATTCAGCTCCCATCGCTACCATCACGCATCAAGTCCCTACACCCCTGCGGTACTTATTGAACTCGGCTTTGTAACCAACGCCGTCGACCGGGAACTGATGGTAACACAGCCGGAGTTCTTCGCCGGAATTATCCATCGCGGTCTGGAGAGGCATTTTTACACCCGGGGACGTTCCGATGTCGCATCCCTTGTTCCCAGGGAGTATGAAACCATGGCAGTCGGTTCAGACGGGGCACACGTACGGCAGAGACCGGATCATTCGAGCCGCCTTGTCCGCAGGCTTGAGGCCGGCTCGTATATCTGGCCTGTTGACGATACCGGGGACTGGTATCTGGTCAGACTCCGCAATCCCTTTCAGGTCGGATGGGTAGATTCAAGGTCGCTGGTAAATTAATGCATGCGGGAGTTCGGGCAGGTATCCTGGATCTATTCTATCCGAACGAAACTGCCGTTTCGTACCGTATACGGATACAGTTCAAAACTGCAGTCACCATACTCATCAAAAATGTAATCAGTATTTACACCGGAAAACCTTCCCTCCTCGAGGATGAACCCGAATACATCCCGGGGCCGATCTGGTCCCGAAGATTTTATTGCACCGGATAACAGGTAAACTGCATCGTAATTTACCATGGACTGATACGTGGGTTCCTCGTTGAATCGTTCCCTGTAATTTCCTACAAACCGTGAATACTCCGGATCATCCCCCAGGAATCCTTTTTCAAGATAGGTAACAACTCCTTCCACACTCCTCCCGCCGTTCTCGATCAATTCTCTCGATACACCCCAGGGAGACAGTAACAGCAGCTGATCGAACTCATCGATGTGCTGATAGATATACGCTGTATCGAAGGGACTGGCGATAAGGAGAACACAGTCGGAAGCCTGCTCCCGTATTTTCCTTGCGATATCGATGTAGGAGGGTTTGACCCTGCTGTCGAACCCGACCTGCTGAATCCGAATGGCAGGAATTTTCTCACTTATTTCAGCAGTAAACGCTGTGGCCATAGTATCCGCGTAGCTCCGGTTGTTCTCATCATAGACGATGGTCGCGCTCTTTATCTGCTGCCTGATCGCGTAGTCCGCAAGATGATCGGCATACAATGATATATTTACCGTCAGGCGAATAAGATTGTCATCAAGACCCTTCAGTTCGTCGGAGCTCGCAGTCCCGGAGAGTACCAGAACATTCTTACTGTTAATGTAATCCGCCGCCTCCAGATATGCCCCGCTGGTTGTCGCCATAATCAGATAGTCTATTCCCTCTTCAATTAACCCCTGTACCATCTCCAGGGTAACTTCACCCCTGCTGTTATCATCCCTGACGACAAGGTTTACTTCCCTTCTCTCCCGCGAATTTATCTCCTCCGCTGCAAGAAGGGCCCCGTTGCGGGCTGACTCCAGCAGAGGTGAATAGTTCCCCGTCAGGCTCACAACCATTCCCGCATCGAAGGATGACTGTTGCCTGGCGCATGCAGAAACCAGCAGTATTACCAGGAACAACGTAATTGTTCTCATTGAACATTCTCCGGTTTATTGTGTATCACCAGTAAGTCTACTATAATTTCCGGTAATGCCGCAAATATCAGGTAAGAGCTTCAAAATCCATATATTCATCTATCTTGCCGGTTTTGTGATCCTGGCGCTTTTGATTGCCTTCTCCGCTCTCATCGCCACAAATAGAGTCTACCGCGATAATATCAGGCAGGAAATCGCGATTCTGTCCAAAACTCTTGCCCAGACTGTAGATCGGTTCTTTATGCAGCCGGAAGAATATATTAAAGATGTGAGAAATCACATCAACCTTATTCACACTGCTCCCGGTACACGGGATATCAATTGCTTTATCGATGATGTTCTCAATATTTTCAGCGGCTTCGACAGCATTTATCTGCTTGACCCTGACGGCACCGTACTGGATACCTGGCCGTTTAATTCTGATCTTATTGGTATCGATTTATCGGGACAGGAGTACATCTCGACAACAGTTCTGGAGGACCAGGTTTACTGGTCAGACTCCTTCCTGTCGCAACAGACAGGGCTGCCGACAATCGCTTTGTCCCTTCGCAGCGACCAGGGGATACTGGCGGCATTTTACAATCTCAGGGAGCTGAGCAATTTCGTATCCGTGAGCTTCCCGGATCCCGACGAGTTCATTGCCATAATTGAAGGAGACGGCAATATAATCGGTCACACCTATCCGGAACGTGTACTGCTGCTGGAAAACCTGGGCAATATGAACAGCTTTCGTCAGGCCAGGGCGGGGAATTCAGGGATCTCGGAAGATCGTTATCTCGATGTCAAAGGACTGGTCTCTGTTCACCAGGCCGAACACAGCGGATTCTATGTTATGGTCTTTAAATCCTATTCCAGAATATTCGGCAGGATGAACCTCATCTATTCGTTGTTACTGCTCCTGCTTCTATCGGTTTCTCTAACCTTTGCCGTTCTTGTTCTAATATTGATCCACAGAGTGATGAGACCGATAGATGATCTGATCGATAAAATCGCCCAGGTCAGCAGTGGGTCCTATGACGTGGCGGTCCATTCCCGGTATTCCGAGTTTGACGAGTTGATTTCCAGCTTTAAGATGATGGTCAACCGCATTGACGAACGGGAAAACGATTTACGTCAATCCCTGACAGACAAGGATACCCTCCTTCGCGAGCTCTATCACCGGACAAAAAACAACATGCAGATTATCGCCGGCCTGATGAGTCTGTACGGGAGAAAATACAGTCAGGAAGCTGTTTCCGGTTTTATCGAAGAAATACAGACCAAGATACAGGCAATTTCACTGGTACATGAAAAGCTGTACAGTACGGGCAATCTCTCGAAAATAGGATTGAAAGAGTACATTGAGGACCTGATTCCTCTGGTTGTTACCAGCTTAAGCAAGGGATCGGGATCAATTCGGTACAACCTGGACATTGAAGATGTGAATCTTCTGATTGACTATGCTGTTCCCTGCGGACTGATACTGAATGAACTTATAACGAATTCGGTAAAGTACGCTTTTCCGGATAATGCTGATGGCGAAATCACTATATATGCCGGAATCCGTGATAATATGCTGGACCTTCAGTACTCAGACAGCGGTACAGGTTTTCCGGAATCCTTCGATACCGGGAAGATTGAATCCCTGGGATTACTCCTTTTGAGCAATATTGTCCGGAACCAGTTGAGAGGAGAGATGGATATCAGCAGTCCAGGGGGAGTTCTGTACCGGATAAAAATACCCCTGGGATTCTATTCACCCAGGGTTTAACCAGGACTTCTTATACTGCTGATCAGTTCTTTAAGCTTGACCGGTTTTGTAAAGACTGCAACAGGGTCCAGATCCCGGGATTTCTGTCTGCAATCATCCAAATCATACCCGCTCATGAATACAAACCGGCAGGAATGTCTTGCGGATATCTTCTGTGCCGCTGTAAAACCATCCATTTCTCCGGACAGTCGTATGTCCATAAGAACCAGATTCGGTCCGTATGTATCCGCATCCCGGATCGCATCCTCTCCACTGGAAGCTACCGCACAAACAGTAAAGCCGGCATCTTCCAGACCGACCCTTAGCATCATTGATGTTATAACCGCATCCTCTACAATGAGAATCGTTGTTTCATCGTCATTCATGTGAATCCATAGCAGTAATTATAGTCTACCCCTATTCTAAATAAATCTCCGCATGGTGCAAGTATAAGAAAAAGCACTATCAGGCAGTCCTGTTTTTCTGCTTGTCCGCAGCAGATATCTGCTGTAAAATTATGCAGGATTCTTTCCTGTTAAGCAGTGCATACAAGCAGGAGAGCCAGGACTGATGCAGCAGGTGGTTAATAAGCGTGCCTCCGTCTTTAACAGTTGAAGAAAAGCCTGTCCCCGGCCCCAATTCCTCTTTAAACCCGCAGACCAAAGTAATCCTCATAGTAGAAGACGAGGCAATCATCGCCCTGGCGGAAAAGAAGATCCTGGAAAAGGCCGGGTACACAATCCATACAGCCTGTAACGGCGAACGTGCCGTGGAACTCACGGAAAGCCTTGAGAGAATCGATCTTATACTGATGGATATCGATCTCGGACATGAGCCGGACGGTACGGAGACTGCGGAACGCATCCTCACCCGGTATGAAATTCCGATCATGTTTCTTTCGAGTCACACCGAGGCCGATATCGTGGAAAGAACCGAGGGTATCACCTCCTACGGTTACATTGTCAAGCACAGCGGAGATACGGTACTGCTTGCCTCCATAAGGATGGCTTTCAGATTGTATGAGGCCCGCAGGTCCATTAAAGAGCATATGGGTATGCAGGATTTGATCCTGCGGGTGAGCAAATGTCTTGCAGCAACCTCGGACCTGCAGACGATTCTTCAGATTGCCTCTGACAATCTGGCGAAACTCTCAGGACTGAACAGCGGCGCCATCTATACCCTTGATAATGCCGTCCTTACCCTGAGGGCAACCACACCACCCTTTACAGAGCCCCCGCCTGAAAAGTTCCTCAGAGCCCGGATACAGGATCACCCCCATATAAATAACGCCCTGCAGAGACGCGAGGCGGTCTATATCCCGGATACCGGATCAGAAGCATTTACGGAGGAAGAGCAGGCCATTGCCGAGGGCAGGCAGTTGAAATCTATTCTCTATGTTCCCCTGCTTTCCCAGGGAAAGAGTATTGGCGTTTTTATAACCGGTGCAACCAGCCGGAAAACCTCAATAAAGAAAACAACCATTCTGCTTTGCGAAACTCTGGCCAATATAGCCGCCCTTGCGGCGGCGAACGCCCTCAATCAGTCGAACAGTACAGAGTAAGCGAAACCTATTCCTTTATCCCCGCAACCCGGTTTCTGCCCGTCTGCTTTGCAAGGTAAAGGGCCTGGTCCGCCCGAAGGAGGAGATCATCCGGAGAATCCGAGGGCTGGACCTCGGTAACACCGAAGCTGCAGGTAATCTTCTGCTCTTTGAAGAAATCATGTTTTTCCACCAGGGCCCGCAGTTTCTCGGCGAGCCCCATGCCCTGCCGATGGCTGCAATTTGGAATTATGATCATAAACTCCTCGCCTCCCCAGCGGCCGATGGTATCCGTTTCGCGAATATTATTCTCCAGCAGCCCGGCGAAAGATTTCAGAACCTCGTCCCCCTTCTGATGACCGAAATTGTCGTTAACCTCCTTGAAGAAATCTATATCTGTCAGGATTACAGAAAACGTCTCTCCGTACCTGCGAAAGCGTGCGAGTTCTTCGGAGATCCTTTCATCAAGGCAGGCCCTGTTTTTAAGCTGGGTCAGCTTATCGGTAATTGACAGATCCGTAAGTTCCCTGTGGGTCCTGTCGTAGGCCTTCGAAAACTGCAGAACGACAAGGAAAACCGCAATCAGCTGTACAGGAACCTGAATCATGCGGTCGATATACTGAGCAGTCCGGGGATAGTCCCTTACCAGGGCGGGAAAAAATATTCGATTATAAGCAGTGCAGGGAAAACCAGTACCAGCAGGCTTATCAGAAAAACCCGGGTCCGTCCCTTGAACAGATATGTTATGGATACCACCAGAAGAAAGGTATAGCCCAGAGCATTATTATTGCTGCCTCCGGACTCAATGAACGCGTAGGGCAGAAAAACAGCAACAAGAAAAAGATAGAAAAAAAGCATACCCTCTGCGGCTTCGGATTTAACTCTATCCACAACAAAAGAAGCCGACGCAGCGGCAACCAACAGCAACCATTTGATACTCAGATACAGAGGAAAGCCCGCAACCAGGTTCCCGATTATACTGATAACTGACAGAGAAATACAGAAAATGAGAAGTATGGAATACAGGCGCTGTTCAATTGTCGAAAAAAAGGAGGTTCGTCTCATCATCTGCTCACCGGCGAGTTTATACCCAGTATAGACGACCCGGATTAATTGTCAATCGACCCGGGTCTGTACAATGCCTATTGACACTGTTACCAAAATATTAGCATTAGTAAAACAGAAAAGATGGAAGAAACCTTCAATCTCCTGAACAACGCCTCATCCCAGTTCGAGGCGGTTCTGCCGGAAATCGAGGACCTGAAAAAGGTCGCTGCCAATCCCGACGAGAATCGTGACACACGGATCGAAGCCTTCGAAGATATCATCGCCTCAGAAGTCGGAGACACCCCTCTGGTCAGGGCCCGTAACCTTGAGCGGGAGGTGGGCCTGCGCCAGATCTTTCTCAAATTCGAGGGAGGCAACCCTTCGGGGACCCAGAAGGACAGGATAGCCTTTGCCCAGGTCCTGGACGCCCTGCGCCGGGGGTATGACACAATAGTCATCGCCACATGCGGAAACTACGGCGCCGCCATGAGTTTCGCCTGTTCCCTGGCAGGGATACGCTGCAGAGTCTACATACCCGAGAAGTACCACACCAACCGGATTGAAGAGATGCGCAAATTCGATCCCGAAATTATCCGGGTCCCCGGGGATTACGAAAATGCCGTGGAGGTCTCCTCGACAGACGCCCGGCGTCTCGAATTCTACGACGCCAACCCCGGAGGAGACAATACGGACCTGCAGATCCGGGCATACGGTTCAATAGCAGAGGAGATTTACGATGAACTGCGGGACGCCCCAGCGGTGATCTCCATTCCGGTCTCCAATGGCACAACCCTGGCGGGTATTTACCGGGGATTCATGAATCTCTACCGCCGGGGAAAAACCTCCAGGGTGCCGCGAATTTTCGCAGGTTCCTCCCACGGAAAGAATCCCATTATCCGTGCGGTGGTAAAGAACCTGCCCCACTGCGAAGACCTCAATCCGGGCCGCATCAGGGAGTCGGTTACCAACGAACCCCTGATAAACTGGCACTCCATCGACGGAGAACAGGCCCTCATCTCAATCCGCAATTCCGGAGGCGTGGCTGGCTTTGCATCGGATAAGTCCATGCGGGATTATTCCAGGCTCATCCGTCAGACCGAAGGCTTTCACGTGCTGCCGGCTTCCACCGCGGGACTTGCCTCGATGATCGAGTCTCATAAAAAGGTTCCCCTGGGGAATGACCGCTATGTTGTTGTCCTTACGGGGAGAAAATCTTGAGCACACAAGCATTGAACGCCATCGTCTTCTGCGAAGGGGCCTTCGCCACTACCTATGGCAAGACCGCCCACGGCCTCGTCCGCTTTACCCGACGCTACCGCGTATGCGCGGTAATCGATTCGACCCTGTCCGGCCGGGATGCAGGGGAGTTTCTGGATGCCAGGCCTTCGGGAATCCCCATTGCAGCCAACGTTGCCGAGGCCCTTGAAGCTGCGGAAAAAGCGGGACGGCCCGCGAGCCACTTTGTTGTGGGTATTGCGGTGGAGGGCCGTCAGCTTCCGGAGAGTCTTGTAACTGCCGCCTCCGAGGCCCTTCAGGCGGGACTCCATATCGATTCCGGGCTGCACGTGTTTCTCTCCGAATATCAGCCCCTGGCACAGCTCGCCGCTTCCCGGAGACTAAAAATCCGGGATATCCGGAAGCCCCCGGCCGTGGAGGATCTCCACTTCTTCTCCGGCCGCATAGAAGAGGTTGGCGCCTTCCGAACCGCAGTCCTGGGAACCGACTCGGCCATCGGGAAACGTACCACAGCATGGCTGCTTATCCGGGACCTCGAAAAGCGGGGACTATCCGCGGAACTCATCGGTACCGGACAGACCGCCTGGATGCAGGGAGCCGAGTACTCCCTGGTTATGGACTCCCTGATCAACGACTTTGTCGCAGGCGAGATAGAGCACGCAGTACTCAGCGCCTGGGAACAAAAACAGCCGGCACATATCATCATTGAGGGACAGGGGAGCCTCATGAATCCCGCCTTCCCGGGAGGCTTCGAAATCCTGGCCGCCGCGCGGCCCCACTTCATCGTACTGCAGCATGCCCCGGCACGCAGGGAATATGACGGGTTCCCCGGATATCCGCTGCACCCCCTGGCCACCCAGATTCAGGCTCTGGAGCTTATCTCAGGAAAAAAGGTTATCGCCATCAGCGTGAACCATCAGGGTATGACGCGGGAGGAGGTACCCGGGGTGTGCCGCAGTATCGAGAATGAGACGGGACTCCCCTGCTGCGATCCCCTGGTGGACGGGTCCGATATCCTGGTTGACGCCATCCTCGAAGCGGCAAAATCGTGCAGATAAGGCGAACCGCCACCGCAGGCCTCACTCTGCCTCTGAAGCATCCCTACAGCATCGCCTACCAGAACATAAGCGAGGCAAAGGTGATTTTTCTGCGTATCGAGACCCGGGACGGTATCAACGGTTTCGGCTGCGCCTCGCCGGAGGAGGCAATCACCGGTGAGAATTTCGACGCCGCCCGGGAGCTTCTGGAAGGAGAAATACGGGAACATCTGAAAGGCCAGGACCCCCTGCGCCGGGGAATGATCCTGGCCCGCCTTGCGGAATCTACGGCAAGGTTTCCCTCCGTGCGGGGTGCGGTGGACATGGCGCTCCTGGATATCCTGGGAAAAAAGGCGCGTCTTCCTGTCTGGCAGCTTTTCGGTGGCTTCAGGCGCAGTATCGAAACAAGCATCACCCTGGGCATCGCCCCCCTGGATGAGACCCTCCGGATGGCACGGGAGCTTCTGAAGCA
Organism: Marispirochaeta aestuarii; assembly: GCF_002087085.1. NCBI lineage: Bacteria > Pseudomonadati > Spirochaetota > Spirochaetia > Spirochaetales > Spirochaetaceae > Marispirochaeta > Marispirochaeta aestuarii. Next base: position 20,969 of record NZ_MWQY01000006.1, read on the forward strand.
GGGCTTCCGAATACTGAAACTGAAAGGGGGGCTCTTGGTGGAGGAGGATGCGGAAAAACTCAACCGCCTCCGGGAAATCGCCGGCCCGAAGGCGGTGCTGCGTTTTGACGCCAACCAGGGCTACAGCGTCGCCGAAGCCCTGAGGCTGCTGGAGCTGGCGGCACCGGCGGAGATCGAGATCCTGGAACAGCCCACCCCGAGAAACTCCCCCACCCTGCTGGGTCACGTAACCCAGCTCCTGGCTGTTCCGGTAATGGCGGATGAGAGCATTCAGACCCTCCATGAGGCCTTTCACCTGGCCAGGGAGGAACTGGTGGATATGGTGAACATCAAGCTTACCAAGGTGGGAGGGTTTACCGCGGCCCGCAGAATAGACGCCGTCGCCCAGGCTGCCGGAATAGAATCCATGGTGGGCTGCATGGACGAGCCAGCCCTGGGAGTCGCTGCAGGGCTGCACTTCGCCCTCTCCCACGAGAATGTGCGCTATGCGGACCTGGACAGTTTCCTGGACCTGGAGGACGATCCCAGCTCCGGGGCGGTACGTTTGAAAAAGGGAATGCTCATTCCCCGCAGCGCCCCGGGCTTCGGTTCCAGTCCCGGGGTATTCTAGGCATCCAGAAACTTTCCCTCATGTTCCAGCCGCAGAAGCAGATGATCAACCTCGTTCAGAGCTTCGATGCCGTGCTGATTGAATCTGCTGCGAAGCTCCTCCAGGTCCGGCAGTTCCTCGTTTGTGTAGCGCTCGATGGCCTCCCTGGCTTTGGCAGCGTGGTGCACCTGGAGAGACTCCTTGATGTAGTTGATAATGAGCTTCTTGCTCGTGGTACGCAGCTCCTGCCGGTTTACGAGCTCGATAATTGAATAGGTAATCTGCAGTAAGCGTTCTTCCGAAGCGATATACACCTTCCTTTAAGGAAAACAGCGGACCGTCTTCCCTCTTACAGTGTAGCATGTTCCGGCGCTTTCATCAGCAGAGGCTGGCAGACGGGGCAAAAATGGGTCGATCTCTGGGCAACGATAATACGCTCCACCGGGGCAGAGCAGCGGGGACAGGGCTTTCCGGTTCGCCGAAAGACCTGCAGGGAGGAGGCGTTTCTCCCGTAGCGGCCGGAACTGGAAAAGTTGGATTCCCCATCCCCCAGTGATGTACCCCTGTTCCGTATGCCCCGGTCGAGGACCTCCCGGATACAGCGGAGCAGATTCTCCGACGCAGGCCGGTCCAGAGTATTCGCCGGAATCAGGGGATGCAGCCCGGCGGCAAAGAGGCTTTCGTCGGCGTAGATATTTCCCAGACCGGCGATAAATCCCTGGTCCAGCAGCAGAGCCTTCAGCGCCCTTTTGCGGGATGCATGGCGGGAGAAGAACAGCTCCGTAGTCAGGTCGGGATCGAAGGGTTCCGGTCCCAGGGAGTCAAAGATCCTCTCCGGTTCCTCCGTCAGAACCATTCGACCGAACTTGCGGGTGTCATGGAACACGAGACTCCCCGTATCAAGGAAAAAAATAAGCCTGTCGTGGGGGTCCGAAGCAGCCAGCTCTTCAGAAAGAGTCAGTCCCCCGGTCATGCGAAAATGAATGACCAGGCTTAAATTTCCATCAAGGTCTATAGAGAGATATTTCCCCCGCCGGCGAATACCGCAAACCCTGCGCCCCCGGATCAAGCTGCGGAACTCCCCGGGAGAAGGAGACTGAATGCTGCGGTCCCAGAAGATCCGCACGTCTGTAATCCGCCTGCCCGGGAGCCCCAGGGAGATCAGGTCTCGTCGAAGGGTCTCTATCTCCGGAAGTTCGGGCATCTCGCTTCTTCTCCTCTTTGCAGTATCTACCGATAAAGATATATGCGACAAGAAATAAAACAAGGAAAATTTTCCTGAAGATATGAAAAAGCGGAGAAAGGAGAATATAGTAGAACTATGAACCCTGAATACAGAAGACTGTTACCGATCCTGCTGCTCCTCCTTACAGGAGGGCTTCAGGTTTTCGCCTTCAATGTACACGACCAGATAATCTCCCCGGCCCAGAAACTTAAGGGCGCGCCCTACTCCTTCGGTGACGAGGGACCCCGGGCCTTCGACTGCTCCGGCCTGGTCTATTATCTTTACAAACCCTATATCCCCTCCATTCCAAGGACATCCCGGGATTACCGCAATTTCGGCAGTCCCGTTGACAGTGAAGAGCTGCTTCCCGGGGATCTTCTCCTGTTCGCTACAACCAATAACCGGGGGATCGTCTCCCACGTTGCCATCTATATCGGTCAGGAGTCGGTTATCCATGCCGTCTCCAACGGACCGGAGACGGGGGTAATCATCTCCAGGATCGACTCAGGCTACTGGCGACGGACCTTCCATTCCGCCCGCAGGGTATTCGATGAATCCCTTCAGAACACCGACAGGGAACAGACCAGCATCGAGTTTGAACGGGGCCTCTACACCGGCCCCCTGAAAAACGGGGAACCCTCGGGGACAGGTACCATGCGCCTGAAAAACGGCGATACCTATCAGGGAGAGTTCCGGGACGGGCTCTTCCACGGCCAGGGCACCTACACCTGGAGCAGTGGAAAAAGCTACACCGGCCGGTTCGAGAAGGGCGAAATCCTGGAGACCAGTAAACAGGGAGGGGAATCCGAAACCTATATGGAAAAGAAGGACTCCCCCTGGGAGACCTGGGATGGAGAGGTCTACGGAGACTTCAAGGAGTGGCGCGAACAGGAAGAGTCGGCTTTTGAAGCCTTCAAAGCCAGGGACAAAGCAGGAACTGCAGGAAATATGCCCAGATAGCGGTGCCAGCTGATGGCATGGGTCCGGGTCTTTTCTCTGGTGGGTATGCTGTTTAAAAACAAGGGATGGCAGAAACTGGAACGCAAGGGCTTTGAAAGAAAAAGCTGAACCGGAAATCCCTCAAAGGGCCCTCCGGTTCAGCGCCGTATTCCATCAGACAGAACTACTCTTTACTTTCCTTCGTCCTTATCTTCTTTCTCGTCTTCCGGGGTCATCTCTTCCAGGTACCCCTCGTCGTCGTCCTCTGTCGCCGAATCATCTTCAGTCCGGCTTTCGTCTGTTTCTTCCGTATCTTCCGCCGGTCCCCCGGCATCGGCCATTTCCGCCTCCCTGGCGGCTTCGACTTCATCGTCCGTCAGGAAAAACTTGGTTGTTTCATCCTTGACCAGCCGGATACTTTCGGTGTTTTCATCTGAAAGCTCAACGATATTGGAGACTGCCCGGTTGATCTCACCGGTTCCACGGGAGATTTCGTCGATGGCATTTTTCACCTCTTCGCTGATGGCGTTCAGGCTCGTTATAACCTCGAGAATCTGGGCATTACCCTGGTTCATCTCTTCTGATCCGGAACGGACGGTTTCCGTTATCTGGGTCATTCCGGCCAGGATTCCCAGCAGCTGCTCACCACCGGTGGACTGCTCCTCCATGGCGGAACGGATTTCTTCGAAGACCCGCTGTACCCCGTCAATGGATCCGGTAATCCGGCCAAAGGCTTCGTTGGTATCCCCGGAAATGCTGACAATCTGTCCCACCGCCTGGGTGACGTCCTTGAGTCTTCCTTTGACAATTTTTGCCTGGGCGGAGGCATTTTCCGCCAGGTTTCGAATTTCGTCCGCAACTACCGAGAATCCCGCCCCCGCCTCTCCGGCGTGGGCTGCTTCGATGGCAGCGTTCATGGCGAGCAGGTTTGTCTGAGAGGCGATATTGGCGATAACAGTATTTGCCTCGCCCAGGGCATCGGACATTCCGGCAATCTCCCGAATAAGTCCAACCATTTTATCCAGCTGGTCCTTGCCGTTTTTGGAGACATCCTCCAGGGCCTTTACCTCTTCCGAAGCCTTGGCTGTGGTTGTACTGATCACCCGCACGCTCTGGACCATCTCCTCCACCGCGGTGGAAGACTGGGTAACGCTCTCTGCCTGCCGCTCGATGGAGTTCCCCAGGGACTCGACATTCTTGGTCATCTGCTCAACCGTCGCGGAAGTCTGGGTAATACTGACCGACTGGTTCGCAATCTGGGCCCGGGTGCTCTCGATATTGGCGTTTATCTGATTGATGGCCGCTGCGGTCTCCTGAACATTCGTCGAAAGATCGTGGCCGCCCCTTTCAAGAACATCCATCTTTTCACGGACCTGGGTTACCAGGCTGCGAAGGGCCATCATCAGACGGTTGAACCTGCGGCTTATATCCGTGAACTCGTCATTACCCTTCTCCGGAGCCTGGACGGTCAGGTTTCCTGTGGCTGCGATCTGCAGAAGCCCGGCGAGACCGTGGATTCGTTTTATCAGGAAGCTCCGGATAAAGAGGATCAGAAGGGCAATCATAATCGTAACGGCAACTACAGCACTGATCATCAGCATCCTGATAACCCGCACCGCCGGAGCGGACATCTCCTTCTGGCTCATGCTGACGGCGGATATCCAGGGGATCGAGCCGGTGGCGGGAGAGAAAACAAGGAGTCTGTCCTCACCGTTAAAGGTATAGCGGGCGACCCGTCGGTTGGCGAAATTGGCAGCGGATTTCTCCTGGATCATTAAAAAGAACTCTTCATTCGAAACGTCCGTTCCAATTATTTCGTTATTTGGATGGGAGACCATTATTCCATCGGTGGTCACGAGAAAGGGATATCCCGTTTCACCGAACTGCATCGGCGATATATAGATGGAGCTGAAGGTCGCCAGATTCAGAACAGCGATCAACGTACCCTGTTCATCCCTCTCGTTAAAAACCCGCACCGCGTAGTAGATAACCGGCTTGCCGGAGAAGGGTGACTCGGAGGGAATAAAATCCACAGGATATGCAGCCCCTCCTTCAATCTCATTCCAGATACGGGTACCCCGCATGGATTTTCCGATCTGCGAATCATCCGCAGCAGCCAGGACGGTTCCATTTGTATCGACCATCAGAGCGGCGTCCAGTATCTGCAGGTTCGAATTCAGAATACGCAGCAGGCCCTGGGCTTCGTTGAAATTCCCGGTAACAAATGCCTCCGCATATTTGGTGTTAAGAAGATGTGCCTTCAGTATTCGCTCAACAAGGCGAGTCTGAAATTCAACCAGATGCCGAATGGCCTTTACCTCGCTCTCAAAACCCTGGATCTGTACATCGTCGATATCGGTACTCAGTCGACCGCCGATGGTTATCAGCATACCGGCAAATACTACGACAAGAAGGATTACAGTTATAAGAGAAACCCAGGCAGAAATGCCGAATCGGGATGTTACGTTTCGTCGTCGCATCAAATTCCTCCAAAATAGGGATACTAGCAAATATTCTAAATCGAAAAGCCAGAACAGGCAACGAATAAAATGCAGGTATCAGTTTACGCCAATTCCAGTTCCTCCACAACCCTCAAAATCTCCGGTAGGACCTGCTTTTTTCTGCTCAAGATCCCCGGCAGGTAAAACTCGTTGTCCTGAGTCTTTTTATAGATCAGCTTTTTCTCTCCCGCTTCAAACCCGCTGGACAGAAGGATGCTCTCTCCCTTCATTACATCGGAAATAAGCAGAAGAACCCAGTCCAGGCTTTTTTTCATCCTAACCGTGCCGATAACCGCCAGTAATTCATCCTTAACCTCCGGAACATCCTCCAGGGTAACGACCTCCGCCTGGCCTATGCCAAAGTGCACTCCCCCTTCAAAATACTCTTTGAAGTCCGACTCCACAACATCCCTGGCCTGCCGGTTTTTAATGGATGCCGAATGGCTGAAGAGGTCCTGCCCCCAGCTCTTCCAGTCCACTTCCGCCAGCTTTCCGAGCTCTTCCACTGCCCGGCGCTCGGCCTCCGTGGTTGTAGGAGACTTCAGCATGACCGTATCCGCGAGGATTCCCCCCAAAAGCAGGGTCGCGGTAGTCCTGTCGATTTCCACACCGTGAAAAAGGTACTCGTGAAACACAATGGTGCAGGTGCTGCCCACGGGTTCAATCTTCATGGAAATCGGTTCCCTGGTTCTCTCAAAGCCCAGGCGGTGATGATCCACAACCTCCAGGATTCTGGCCTCCTCCGCACCGGGAACACTCTGGGAAATCTCGTTGTGGTCCACCAGGATTATACTCCGCCGGGGTTTACCGATAAAACAGCGCCGGGTTACGATACCGGAGAACTGCTTTCCCTCGAAAACCGGAAGACCCCGGTAATCGGAGTTTACCAGCCGGGCCTTGGCGGTTTCGTAGTTCTCGTCACTCTGCACGGAAACCGGATCGGAATTGATTATATCCTTTAGTGGTGCGGAAAGCCTTAAAAGGCGTACGGTCTCCGCAGTATCGATGTGAGATACAAATACCGAGCCCCTGTAGGAAGAAAAATCCACCGAAACGGGTTTGTCCTCGTCAAGTCCGGTAAGCACAATGGCGGGAAAATCATTCTCCACCGCGTAGTTGATAAGCTCGTTCCTGAGCCCCACGATGAGGATCGGCTTGACGTCTCCCAGTTCCCGGATACGCTGCACACTGATTTCGTAGGGCATGGCCCCGATCATGATGGGAGCGGAGATTTCGCGCTCCTCTCCAATGCGGTAAAAATAACCCGGAAGGACCCGTTTAAAGTTGTCCGTCAAAAAACGGTATACCGGCCTGGTGTGCAGGTTGTCGCTGATCAGGAACCCGGATATCTCGTGGAGACTGACAATACCCTTGAACTCATGCATGTTCTGAAACACTGGAATCATGCTCAAGGTCCGTTCATCCAGCTCCTTGATGGCCGTGTATACCGGGTCCATAACATCCAGGGTTATAACATCCCGCTTTGCAACGTCAGCGACCTTGGGGTAGACATCCTTAACCAGTAGAGGCGGCTCGATCCCGAGTTTTTCAAAAACATAGCGAGTCTGGGCATTCATGGCCCCGCAGCGGACCGGAAGATAGCTGTGATCAGGATCGATTCGGTTCTTCAGGGCGGCATAACACCAGGCGGAGCAGACGGAATCCATATCGGGGTTCCGATGTCCTGTTACATAGACTGTTTCCATGGAGCTACTATAGACGGAGAGCGGGGAAGACGACAAGCAGAATTAACGGAGGATCTGGCTCAGGACAAGTGAGGCTATCGGGCTATCGGGTTAGTAGTACTTGAGCGAAATGTCCCGGGAGTTCTGTATATGCCCCAGGACGGCAGCTTCGATTTCCTTTTCCTTCCCCGTCAGCAGAGCGTCAATTATTGCGGTGTGTTCCTCTACTGAATGATCGTAGTTTTCGTTTGCGGGATTGGAGGTTTTCATACGGATACGATGATTATGGTCATGCACAATGGAAAGAAGATTAGCTACGAAACGGTTTCCACAGGATTCGATAATCCTGGTATGCAGCTCCCTGTCATGCTTTATGTAATATTGTCGTAAATTATCCCCGGATATATCGGCAGGCGGCTCTTTAAAGGCCCTCCGCTTTTCCTTTAGCCATTCGCGGGAAATGATCGAACCCGCCAGAACAGTACAAAACGGTTCATTCAGCTGCCGTGCCAGGAATATATCATAAATCAGATCGCGGGTTACCTCTGTAACGATGGTCCCTTTGCGGGGATAAATATAGACAAATCCCTCCTTATGAAGACGCTGGAGGGCTTCACGGATCGGGGTTCTGCTGATGCGTAACTCCCGCTGCAGGCCTTCCTCGACGATATCCTGCAGAGGGGAGAGCTCGCCTTCGCAAATTTTTCTTTTTATTTCATTATAGGCATATTCCGTCTTTCCAATGTTCATGAGCACCGGACCTTTATAGATTATCATTGCTATAAAGTTCCCGCGCATTGGTACCCTGTATCAATACGCGGGAGATTATTATCAAGCACTATTTTATAAGGAGATTAGGCAGAAACATCACCATTTCGGGCCAGTAGGCCACGCACAGGAGAACGATTACCAGTGGAACAAGAAACGGCAGCGTCGCCTTCATTGTCTTCTCGAAGGATATTCGGGCGATATTCGATGTAATATACAGCACAACCCCTACGGGGGGCGTTATCAGGCCTATCATCAGAGTCAGCACCATAAGAACACCAAAGTGAACCGGGTCAAGACCGAGCTGCAAAATCGGCGGCACAAGTATTGGTGTAAGCAGAATGAGCGAGGCGGTCGTTTCCAGGAAGCAGCCGATAATGAGCAGGAATACGATTATTATGAAAATAATCACCGCCGGTGTCTGGGAGATGGTAAAAAGAAATGTACCGACGCTCTGAGGTACCTGCTCCCTGCCAAGGAGAAAACCGTAAATGGAGGCCGCGGATATTATGTAGATCACCATGCTGGTGGTTTTTACCGTTTCCATAATGATATGATACAGATCGGAAAATTTAATCTCCTTATAGACGAACATTCCCAGAATCAGGGCATAGGTGGAGGCTACAATCGCTGCTTCCGTCGGGCTGAACACACCTCCCAGAATTCCGCCGAGAATGATTCCCGGGGTAATCAGGGGAAGAAAGCCTTCCGCAAATGCGTTTCCCGCCTCCCGAATATCGAACCTGGAATGGACCGGATATTTTCGCATTTCTGCAATGATGAAAATCAGGATCATCAGCGCGAGACCCATTAATAATCCGGGAAGCGCCCCGGCAAGAAAAAGTTTCCCCACCGAAACATTCGCTATGGAGGCATAAATTACCATCGGAATACTCGGCGGAATAATCGGCCCTATAGTCGATGAGGCCGCTGTTACCCCAGCAGCAAAATCTATATCGAAACCCTCGTCTTTCATGGCTTTGATTTCGATAGTCCCCAGTCCTCCGGCATCCGCAATGGCGGCCCCGGACATACCGGCGAAAATCATACTGGCAACAACGTTTGCATGACCCAGCCCGCCGGGAATCCAGCCCACAAGGGACGAAGCAAAGCGAAACAGCCGTTGGGTAACACCGCCGTTATTCATCAGATTGCCGGCAAGTATAAAAAACGGTACCGCCAAAAGAGCATAGGAATCGATTCCTGATACCATCTTCTGTGCCATAGTGATGACGGGAATGTCGAAGGCAAGCAGATAAAAAAACGAAATAAGCGCAAGAGAAAATACTATGGGAAAACCAATTACGATAAGAAGCAAAAAGCCACCAATAAGAAACAGCACGTTTTACCCCCTCTCCGGATTCAGCATCTCGCCAATCTTTTCTTTAATCAAATGCAGGGTGGATATTATCATCAAGGCCGATCCGATGGGCAGAGAGATGTAAACAAGAGCCCATGATAAAGCGAGTGCGGCGGTCTGAACCGTCCGCATTGTGTAAGAAAGCCGGATCCCCTGGAAAATCAGGACACACAGAATAACTACAATAAGAAGCTCCCGTAAAATGTATATGACATCCTGAACACGAGGGGGCAAAAGATTGATAAAATAGGTAACGCTGGTATGTTCATCGTGCCGGTTTACTACAGCCGCCCCGAGCATGGATGCCCAGATAAAGCAGTATCGTGCCAATTCCTCAGAAAAATATATCGGATTTCTGAGTACATACCGGCCGATTATATGAAAAAAAGTTATCAGAAACGCGACACTCATCAGGCTTATGCAGAAGACATCCGTCACTCTATCGATGTAGCCGGTAATCTTTTTCATATCCGAATCCTTTATGTGTATTTAAACAGCAGGGCAGCTCGTAAAACTACTCCTTACCAGGTTTTTACAGGTGCCCTGTAACTATAAAATAACGCGATAAGATACACTCTTATCGCGTTGCAGTGCAGTTTATGAAAAAGATTACCGTATTTCGGCGATACGCCGTGCAGTATCCTTTCCCCATTGTTTTTCAAACTTGGCGGGAACATCCTTCGCTGCTTCGAAGAAAGCCTGGACATCGGGTTCAATAACCTCCATTCCAAGTTCTTTCAGATCTTTAAGCATATCGGCTTCCTGCTTGATCGTAAGATCATTATTCAGCTTTACGGCTTCGTCGATGGCTTTATCGACAACCTTTTTCAGATCCTCGGACAAAGAATTGTACCATACTGAGCTTGCGCCGATAACATTTACACGCCGCATATGACCGGTCAGCATTATGTACTTTTGGGCCTCATAGTATTTGTAGGTGTAGATGGTCGGAATCGGGTTTTCCTGGCCGTCGACCACTCCCTGCTTCAGAGCCATATAAAGATCCGAGAAGGCAACGGGAGTCGGAGTGGCACCCATGGCACGAACCGCTTCGAGGTAGACAGGCTGATCCGGCGCCCGCACCAGCATGCCTTCGAGATCGCTGGGCGCATATATGGCTTTATCGCGGGTGGTCAGATGACGCGTCCCATAATAAATTTGCGCTGTGAGAATTTTCACTCCCCGATTCTTCTCCAACTTGTCGGATATCTCCTGAACAACATCACTTTCCGCCGCCTTCATGAGATGGTCGTAATCCCTGAACAGGTAGGGACAATCCATTACGGCGAATTCGGGCTGGAAAAGACTCGTTTCGGATGTTCCGCCCATGTACATATGTACACTGCCTGTCATTACCAGCTCGATTACATCCTTCACATTACCCAGCTGGTTTGCAGGGAAAACTTCTACCTTCAGTCTTCCGCCGGATTCCGCGTTTACAATCTCGGCAAACTTCAGAGCCGCCACATTGTTCGGATGGTCAGGCGCAACCGGGGTAGAGAATTTGACAACCTCTGTTTTGTCGCCCTGTTCCTGACCGCCGTTCGCAAAGCTGCTGACAGTAAAAGAAAACACCAGCACCAAAGCGAGCAGCACAATCATTTGTTTTTTCACAATACTCCTCCTCTGAGAAACAATTCATACAAAACCAAACAGTCTTGCATACGCAATATATACTTGTTAAATATGTGTAATATTTATGTTAGTTGCTGTTTTCAGGATTTGTCAATAAAAAAATCGCGGTTGTTTGAACATATCCTTCCGGCTTCCCCTCATCGATTCGGCGCATCTAAAATAACCTTAGAAACGCTGATGCTCTCAGTAAGAATTGTCTCGACAAGTTTATTATACTATGATAATATCATCATACCAATTATGACACCGCTATTCCAGGAAATCAAAACCAATACCCGCGCACGGCAGATTGTCGAGAAGTTTCGTCAAGCCATAGGGGAAGGCAGCTTGAAAATTGGGGACAAACTTCCGCCGGAGAGGGAACTCTGTACCCAGCTCGGCGTCAGCAGGACATCCCTGCGCGAGGCGGTCCGTATTCTCGAAGCCTACGGGATTCTGGAATCAATTCAGGGAGGCGGAACTTTCGTCACCGATCGTTTCGCGGAAAATGTGTTTGATTTCCTGGGATTCGGCGGAGCCCTGGATCGGAACACCCTGGTTCACCTGCTGCAGACCCGCAGAATTCTGGAAGCCGGCGCCATAGCCCAGGCGGTTTCCGTCGCGGAAGACAAAGAACTGGAAGAGCTTGAGGCGATTGTCGACTCTCTGGAAAAAGAAACGGAGACGGCAAAACTCGGGCTGCTGGATGCCCGTTTTCATGAGACCATCATCGAACTCTCCCGAAACCCTATTCTGACGTCCGTCTATCGGCTTATTTACAAAATGATGACCCGCGCAGTCTCCACCGTAATCGCCTACCCCACTGCACGCGGTATCGCTGTAGCGGACCATCGCAACATACTTTCGGCAATGAAAAAACGGGATAAAGTCCAATGCCTGGATCTGGTCGATGCCCATGCTGAGCATACGTTAAAATTAATAGATGACCACTTTAAAGAGGGAGGCTGAAGATGCCGTCGGAACAAGTAATAAAACCCCAGGATGTACGAAAAAAGGGAGTTCTAAAAACCGTTGAGATTCCCCTGAACAGTTACACCAAACGCCTTAAAGATGTAAAGAACGATTATTCGGCGGACGACCTGACTGCCATGTACCACGATATGCGCCTTATTCGCGAATTCGAAAACATGGTACAGGCGGTCAGGACCGTAAAAGAGTACAACGGCATCGAGTATTCATACACCGGTCCCGCCCACCTTTCCCAGGGACAGGAAGCAGCAGCAGTCGGACAGGCCTACGCCCTGGACCTGGATGATTACACCTTCGGGACTCACCGCAGCCATGGCGAGGTCCTGGCCCGGGGGCTTTCCGCCATCCGCCGCTTGGAGGAGAAGGCCCTGGTACAGATTATGGAGGATTTCCGCCATGGAGCTCTCCTGCGTTCCGTCGAAAAATTTGCTCCCTCATCCCTGAACGCTCGGGAAACCGCCGAACTCTTTCTGCTGTACGGCTTCATGACTGAACTCTTCGGCCGGGAGATAGGTTTTACCGGGGGACTCGGCAACTCGATGCACGTCTTTTTTACCCCCTTCGGAATCTATCCCAACAACGCAATCGTCGGAGCCTCCGCGGGAATAGGCGCGGGGGCGGCCCTTTACAAGCGGCTGCGAGGGGAAAACGGCATTGTCATCGTCAACTCGGGAGACGGTTCCATCAGTACCGGCCATGCCTGGGAGGCCATGCTCTTTTCAACCATGGACCAGCTCAATAAACTCTGGGACGAAAAGTACCGGGGCGGTTTACCGATAATCTTTAACTTCATGAACAATTACTATGCCATGAGCGGCCAGACCTCGGGGGAGACCCTCGGTTTCGACGTTCTCGCCCGAATCGGGGCAGCTTTTAACCAGGACGCGCTGCTTTCCGAACGGGTCGACGGATACAACCTTTTTGCGGTTATCGATGCCTTCCAGCGCAAAAAGCGTGCTGTTCTTGAACGGAAAGGACCGGTCCTGCTTGATACAATCGTATACCGTCACGCCGGTCACTCCGCCACCGATCCCAACGCATACAGGTCCAGAGAAGAGATGGAAGGCTGGATGGGTGTCGACTGTCTGGGTTCGTATCGCAAGGAACTGCTGGAGGAAGGGCTGCTCGATTCGAATCTGACAGACACGATTGACGGCAGCGTGAAGGAAAAGATCACCCTAGTTCTTAAATACGCGACCGGACTGCAGGAATCTCCCCGCATGAATATGCACGCCGATCCTGACGCTATTGCCAAATACATGTTTTCCAACCAGAAGATCACGAGATTGTCTGATGATGATCCTGAGGTCCTCGGGAAAAAGAGCGAAAACAGCCGTTATAAAAAGATATCCGCAAAAGTGCGGCGCGGTCTCGATGAAAACGGAAACAAGGTATCGCCCCTCAAGGTGTTTTCCTATCGCGACGCAATCTTTGAAGCTCTGATAGACAAGTTTTATGAGGACCCGACCATGATCCTCTTCGGCGAAGACGTGCGTGAACACGGGAACTCCTTCGGCGTTCTGCAGGGTCTCTACGAATCAGTACCGCGGCACAGGCTTTTCAATGCGCCCATAGCCGAAGCAGCCATTATTTCCGCGGCGGTGGGATATGCCATGTGCGGAGGACGGGCCGTCCCCGAAATCATGTGGTGTGATTTTCTCGGCAGGGCGGCGGATGAGCTCTTCAACCAGCTCGCAAAATGGCAGGGAATGAGCGCCGGCCTTGTGCGGATGCCCTGTGTTGTCCGGGTCTCCGTCGGACACGCCTACGGGGCTCAGCACTCCCAGGACTGGAGCTCTCTGGCCGCCCACATACCAGGCCTCAAAATCCTGTATCCCGCGACTCCTTATGACGCAAAAGGACTGTTGAACTCGGCCCTGGGACTGACAGACCCCGTCATGTTTTTCGAAAGCCAAAAACTGTATGATACGGGCGAACTTTTCGCCCCCGAGGGAGTCCCGCGTGACTGTTATGAAGTACCCATCGGGAAATGCGATGTAAAACTGAAAGGCAGTGATCTTACCATCCTCAGCATAGGTCCGGCTCTCTATCCGGCCCTGGAAGCCGCGGAAGAACTCGCCCAAAAATGGCAGTTAAAGGCGGAGGTTATCGATGCAAGAAGTCTGATTCCCTTCGATTACCAGACTGTTATCGAATCCGTCCGCAAAACAGGACGCATTATAGTTGTCCACGATGCCTGTGAACGCGGAGGATACGCCAAGACCATTGCCGCCAACATAAGCGAGTTTTGTTTTGAGGAGCTCGATGCTCCGCCGGTTTCTTTGGGTGCCCACAACTGGGTATCCCCCTGCCCGGAGCTGGAGAAATATTTCTTCCCCTCGAAACAGATGATTCTGGACGCCGTCCACGAACGAATAAAGCCCCTCCCCGGCTACTCCCCGCTTTTCGACCTGAGTCTTGCGGAGAAGCTGCGGCAGGAAAATCTAGGTATTTAGGAGGAAACCGCCATGGCAGAATTTGTTCGTATGCCCCAAAAAGGACTGACCGAAGAGAGCGCCCTCTTGAGTGAATGGCATGTACGCGAGGGAGACCTTGTACGCCCCGGGCAGCTCCTCTTTTCTCTGGAAACCGGTAAAGCCGTTTTCGATGTGGAAGCCGAATCCGCCGGCACCGTTCTCAAACTTTTAGCCGCTCCGGGAGACGAGGTCCCCATCAAGGATGCGGTTCTTGTCATCGGTGAACCCGGCGAAGAGTTCAGCATCGAAAAAACTCCCGCTGCTCCGCAGAGCGGAGCCAAGCCCTTGCCGGTCCCGGCTGAACACCCTGCAGACCGATCGTCTCGGGTTACTGAATTTCCGGGAGCCGGCGGAAGAGGCCGCCGCATCTCTCCCAGGGCACGAAATCTTGCGGAAAAACACGGTATCGCCGTGAACGACATCAAGGGAAGCGGACCCGGGGGCAGAATCATTGTCGATGATATCCGCAGGCTCATGACCGCCGCGGCTCCGCCCCGTCCGGACAACGACATGGGGGGACAGCGGCTGCCGGTAACCGGCATGCGCAAGGTGATCGCCGAGCGTCTGTCCGGGTCCTTCTTTACCGCGCCCCATATCTTTCTGCGGGCGGCGGTTTCCGTGGACCGGCTGATGGAGCTCAGGGAAGGTATTTCCTCGGAAACAGGCACGAAGATCTCCCTTAACGCCTTTTTCATGAAGCTCAGCGCGGAGGCCCTCAAGCGGCATCCGCGGCTCAATTCCAGCTGGAAAGAATCGTATATAGAGATCCACGATACCGCCGACATCGGACTGGCTGTTTCGCTGGAGGATGGTCTTATAACTCCGGTTGTGAGAAACTGCGGAAGCAAGGGGATTATCCAGATCGACGGAGAGCTGAAGGAGCTGATAGAAAAGGCCCGACAGGGACGTTTGCAGCCGGAAGAATACCAGGAGGCCGGTTTCACCATCAGCAACCTGGGCAGCTACGAGGTAGAAGAATTTACGGCGATTATTAATCCCCCGGCGTCAGCAATCCTGGCCCTCGGCCGGGCAGGCAAAGAAACTGTGGTAAACGGAGACGACAGCGTGGAGATACGGCGCATGATGCGGACAACCTTATCCTGCGACCACCGCGCCATTGACGGCGCAGTAGCCGCGGCCTTCTTGACGGATCTAAAAAGAATGATTCAGGATCCAGCCCGTGCGCTTCTGTGAATCAGCCGTATTCATGCATCCGCGCTAATCCCGCAGGGTACCGCCGTTTACCATCATACTTTCCGCGGTAACAAAACCGGCCCGGGGACTTGCAAGATATGCAACTGCAAAGGCAACGTCTTCCGGGTCGCCTATTCGTTTCAGAATGCTGTTTTCGATGAATTTCCTGTTTTCTTCTTCCCCGGCGGCTGATGCCATTGCCGTTGCGATCCGTCCTGGACAGACAGCATTTACGGTAATTCCGTCGCCCCCCGTTTGTTGCGCGAGATTCCTGGTAAAGCCCAGCACTCCGGCCTTCGAAGCCGCGTAATGTGCCGCCGCGACGGTTCCCCCGTTCTTGCCCGCTTCCGAGGCGATGTTTATGATACGGCCGTATTTACGCCGACGCATTCCGGGAAGGACTTGCCGACAGAACAGAAAATGCGCCCGCAGGTTCACCTGCAGGACCAGGTCCCACTCGGAGGAGGAGATTTCCTGGATACGGTGCAGGGGATGCATTCCCGCGTTGTTTACCAGAATATCGATTCTTCCAAAGCTTTTTTCCGCTTCTTCCACAAAGCCTTCGATCTCGTTTTCCTGTGCCAAATCGATACGTCGGATAAAAACCTTGACGGAACCCGCTGCCTGAATCTCGCCGGCGGTTTTCCGCAATTCATCCTCCCTGAGATCGCACAAAGCCAGGTCCGCCCCTCTTACGGCAAGTTCGAAGGCTATAGCTTTTCCGATACCCTGGGCCGAGCCAGTTACGACGGCACACTGTCCCTGTAATTCCATATACCTCTCCATGCAGCCTTTGTTCGGATTGTAAAAATCAGCCCCCTCGTAGTGCCGGCTGCGGTATCATCATTATACACTACTTTTTGGTATTATGCTTGTATACAATTGACTCACGTCTGCCCTTGGGTTTATGCTGAGGTATATCGTCGGTCCCCGCAGCCACAGCCCGGGGAGACCGCTCACAAGGAGTCTGAGATGCCAGGAGTTGATGGCGGGGTACTGTTTCCCGCGGAAGAATTACGGAAATGGACGGAAGAAATCTTTCAGAAAGTGGATGTCAGCAAGGAAGACGCTGCTCTGCTGACTGATTCCCTGATCGAAGCGAACCTCCGGGGAGTTGATACCCACGGAATAACCCGCATGCTGACGGTCTACGTAAACCGCATACAGGCCGGAGTCCTGAGTCCCAGGACAAAGCTCGATATTGTCCGGGAAAAACCCTCCACCGCCCTGGTTGACTGCAACAACAGCATCGGACAGGTAGCCTCTGATTACGCCATGAACCTGGCAATTCAGAAAGCAAAGAGCACCGGAACCGCCTTTGTCGCCACAACCCACTCGAACCACTACGGTGCCGCCGCATACTGGTCCATGAAGGCCCTGGAACATGGAATGATCGGCTTTTCCGCCACCAACGGACCGGCCAGCTTTGCCCCCACCGGCGGCCGAACCCCGATGCTCGGTACGAACCCCTTCTCCGTCGCGATTCCTGCAGGCAGGGAACTCCCCTTCGTACTGGACCTTGCCACTACGGTTGTTGCCAGGGGACGGATTACCCTCTACGCAAAGCAGAACAAGGAGCTGGAACCAGGCTGGGCTTTTGACGAGATGGGGCGCCCCACCACTGATCCCCACAAGGCCCTTAAAGGACTGCTGGCACCCATCGGCGGCTACAAGGGCTACGGCATTGCCCTGGCCATCGATATGATCTCCGGCGTTATGACCGGATCAAAATACGGGACCCATTTCCCCGGATTTCTGGCTGACAACCTCAAGGATCCCACCGACGTGGGAAGCGTGTTCGCTGCGATCAGCATCGACAGCTTTATGGACCTTCCGGAATTTCAGGATGCCATGGACACGGCCATCCGGGAGGTAAAGAGCTGCGCCAGAGCCGAAGGGGTGGAACGCATCTACGTACCCGGCGAAATCGAGATGGGAATACGGGCGGACCGTCTTGCCAACGGGATTCCCCTCCCGGAAGCGGTACTCACGGACTTTGTCGCCCTGGGCACGGAACTGGGAGTCGCTTTTCCCGGGGAATAGAACTTACAGTACCTGTTTACACGAGGGCCTTCCGGGGCCCTCTTTTTTACAGACAACTCTAAAAACGTAGTTTTAGCGGTACCCTTATTCTGCAAAGCGGGATCCCGGATAGAGACTTATCTTTTCGGCCCGGTAACTGCGGTAGCCCTCGTAGGTGGAAGCATCATTGTCGGCAAGGATGATCTCCCGGACAACCCTGGCGGGGGTTTCGTCGGTTAGCTCGATAATGCGGGCGGAAATCTTCATCATGTTGACCTTTTCCTTCTCAAAGTCAAAGAGCTCCATGGCCTGTCCCTCCAGATTCCTGGTGATCCCGCCAAAACAGGCCAGACGGTTTCCATTGGAAAGATAATCCGCATCGCCGATAAAAGGGGCGAAGAGTTCACTCCCCCGCTCCCTGCCGTACTGCCAGATCTGGCGCACCTTTCCCGCCTCGGGATCTATCCGGTACTCCACTATACGGGAATAGTTCTCCTCCGGGAGAAGAGGCTCATCATAGGAACGTTCGTTTCCGTTGTCGAAAAGGAGAATCCGGGAGGGATCGTCGGGATGGAGCATGGGGGCGTGCTGTCCCCAGGGCCACTCAAAGGGTTCACCCTCCGGCTGCAGCAGGAAGGGCCGGAATCTCTCCTTCCATTTTTCATGATTTCCCAGAATCCAGTCGATCCGCCCCGAAGCAATATCGACTTTTATAAGAGCACTCTGGTCGCGACCGGAAACGATCATGGAGTCATCCCGGGCATCATAGATTATTCCGTTCAAATGGAGCCAGTCCCGCTTATTCAGATTCGCCGGCATTACAGGCCTTGCCGGATCGAGGATTTTCCGGAAGTCCCAGCGGGACAGTATTATTCCGCTGGCCCGGTCAATCATGACAACCTCGTCGTCGACGGACCCCTTCGCGGAGCTCAGGGCCAGAAAGTTTCCGTTGGGCAGCTCCACCGCATCGTGGTGCAGGTCCCGGGGAACGATATCCCATCGGACTCCCGTGGGCCTCCCCAGCATGTCAATCTCGACAATCGAATCTTCCTGCTGAATGATGAGGTTTCCGTTTTCGAGACGGCGCAGCAGATGCCCGTTGTCCCCGGCATAGAACCAGCGGACATCCCCGGCCTCATCGATGGCGGAGGGATAGGGGGTGTAACTCATTCTGTCATCGTAATGTCCGAGGTGCAGAAAGAGCATCCCCGGTGCCGCCTTTTCCGGCAGTGGAGTGCGGACACGAATTTCGGGGTACTCCTCAGGCAGGGCTTCTGTGCGTATGCTGCGGGTCAGACTGTGAACCCGGCCCCGGTCATCGGTAACGCTGAATTCGATGCTATTTTTCCAGTCGGGGTAGAGACCGAGGACCGGGATGCGGTGCACTCGTGATTTTCGGTCAAAAGAGACCTTGAGGTCCTTCGCCCCGTTACGACCCTTGATACTGAGACTGACCCGTGAAGGCCTCCTGCTCCTGATCACCGCCTCCGCCGCCAGGGGAACTTTTTCGGCAGCACTGATAGAGATAATCCTCACCGGCGGCTGCAGAAGATAGACCACACCGGGGATACCGATAAACAGAACACCAAGAGCCGGAAGCATAAGCCTGAATAAACGCATGGCCCCTATTGTAGACATAAACTGTCAGTTTTGTAAAATTTCCGTCCCGGGGCACAGAACCCGGATCAGTCCCTCCCCCCTTACAGAGCTCTGGCAAACTTCATGCTGCGCTTTTCTATATCCTGGGCAGAGGGCATGGGGAAATATTTAAGCGCCTCCGCGGAGGCAAACATGAAGCCCTTGCCGATCAGCTTGTAGGGAATACCGTCAAGATAGCTGTTCAGGCTCAAGCCCTTGTTCTCCTTGTAGCTTACGGTCCTCAGTTCGTTAATGGCGTCCCGTAAAATGGCCGGATGCAGCCCCGGGATGGGAGGCGGAAGAAAGGGGTTCTCCTCCAGGCGCAGCAGGAAATCCTCCAGGTCGAGATTGAGGTCGGCGTACAGAAACTTCGGGGCCCCAACGGGATTAAGCGGATCGGTAAGAAATTTCCCGAATTCGGCAAAGTTGTAGGTGGAGAGGACAAGCATCTGCATGGGGTCTATTTCTGCATATATCCTCAGGCTTTCCGGTTTTTTATCCGGTACATACGGAGCTTCATCCAGACCGATACAGTATCCTTCGGGGGTACTCAGGTAGAGTTTTTTAAGGGCCGCGAAATCCAGGTGCTCCAGGACCCGGTAGCTGGAGATAAACTTTGTCGCCTTGGGACGTCCGTCTTCATGAGGTTCCAGCTCCGCCATGGCCTCTTCGATATTGAAATAGGGATGACGGAATTCCGGATCGACCTCCGCGAAAATAACCTTTCCTTCGTAATGCCGGGTGGGGCCGGAGGTATAGTGTGTCGAAAGCTGCTCCGGCCAGTATTGGGACGCGATCAGCGCTGAATTCGGATGGAGAATCGCGTACAAGTGGTTTTCAATTTCCCTGTTCATCTTTTATCTCCTTATGTATCCCGGCAGCTTTTTCGCGTCTGTTCCGGGCTGCGGACCTCTAGTTCCAGTAGCTTTTCAGGAGAGGTGCTATAACCAGCGAAATGATGGCCATCATCTTGATCAGAATATTCAGAGAGGGGCCGGCGGTATCCTTGAAGGGATCCCCCACGGTGTCTCCCACGATGGAGGCCTTGTGGCTGGCCGAGCCTTTTCCTTCGCTGGCTCCCTCTTCTATGCTCTTTTTGGCATTATCCCAGGCACCCCCGGAATTGGCCATAAAGATGGAGAGGATTACCCCGGATACCGTGGTACCGGCGAGGAGGCCCATCAGCATTCTGGTGCCCCCCAAAAATCCGACGGCAATCGGTGCCAGGGCCGCCACAAGGCCTGGGGCAACCATTTCCGTAAGCGCGGAGCTGGTACTGATATCGATACAGCGGTTGTAATCCGGAGCATCCTTCCCGCTGAGGATCCCGGGTTTCTCCCTGAACTGCCGGCGGACCTCCTGAATCATGGCAAAGGCTGCCCGGCCGATGGCCCCCATGGCCATGCTTGAGAAGAGATAGGGAATGGCCGCCCCCAGAAAGAGCCCCACCAGCACCGTGGGGTCGGTAAGATCTATGGACTCGATTCCCGCCTGCTCCTTGAAGGCTACAAAGAGAATAACTGCTGTCAGTGCAGCGGAACCGATGGCAAAACCCTTTCCGATGGCCGCCGTTGTGTTTCCCACGGCGTCCAGCCTGTCGGTTACGCTTCGCACCTCCGGCGGCAATTCCGCCATCTCGGCAAGCCCCCCGGCATTATCGGCGATTGGTCCGTAGGCATCAACCGCCAGCTGAATTCCAAGGGTGCAGAGCATCCCCAGGGCGGAGATTCCCAGCCCGTAGAGCCCGGCCATCAGGTAGCTGAGCATCAGGACAGCGGAGATAATCAGGATTGTCAGAAAGCTGGACCGCATGCCGATTCCGATACCGGTAATAATGGTGGTGGCCGGGCCGGTTTCGCAGGCCTTGACGATGGCATTGACCGGGCCGCGGTTCATGCCGGTAAAATACTCGGTCAGCATTCCGATACCCACACCCGCAACAAGACCGACAATAAAGCTGAGGTAGATCTGGTTAAAGCCCGCCTGCCCGACACGATGGTCCCCCAGGATATACCAGAAGAGGGGGTATGCCCCAAGAGCGGCGATCAGGGCTGCGGTATAGGACCCGCGGTTCAGGGAGGCCTGGGGAGAGATGCCGGACCCCCGGCCCACAAGCCGGATGCCGATGATCGACCCGACGACTCCCAGGGCGCTGAGGAGCAGGGGCAGGGCCACAAGTTCCGTCCTGATCTCCGGAGAGACAATTGCAGTCTGACCGAGGATAATACAACCGACAATGGTACCCACATAGGACTCGAAGAGGTCCGCTCCCATACCGGCGACGTCTCCCACATTATCCCCCACATTATCGGCTATGGTGGCAGGATTACGGGGATCGTCCTCCGGGATATTGGCCTCAAGCTTTCCCACAAGATCGGCCCCGATGTCGGCGGCCTTCGTATATATGCCTCCACCCACCCGGGTAAAGAGGGCGATTGAGGAGGCTCCCATGGAAAAGCCCGTCAAAAGGGGAAGCCCTATATCCGTCATGGCCTGGGTCTGCCGGCCGGTAAAGATGATTATCACCGCGGAAAGCACGGCAAATAGCCCCAGAAGGGCAAGTCCCACCACGCTCAGGCCCATGACACTTCCGCCGGTAAAGGAGAGAAGCAGGGCGGGGGCGAGCCCCTTCTCGGCGGCGCTTGTCGTGCGGGCATTGGAGGCGGTGGCTACCTTCATACCGATAAACCCGGCAAGGGCGGAGCATGCCGCCCCCAGTGTAAAAGTCAGGGCCTGAAACCCGAGCTGTCCTCGGTTGGCCAGGGCCAGGAAAACCGCAACCATCAGTACAAAGGGAATCAGAACCCGATACTCCCGGCCGAGAAAGGTCATTGCGCCGTTGGAAACATACCCGCTTATCCGAAGAAGCTTTTCATTCTCCACCGGCTGCCTGAAAATCCAGCGGGTCTTGTAAATTCCGTAGATCAGAGAAACCAGGGACATAATCAGAACAGCAAACAGAGCACAGGCAAGTATGTTTACATCCATTTCACCTTCTCCGCAGTTTCTTCCGGTTTGCCGGACACTGTCTAGAACTTCATTAAAAACGGTACCGAACTTTCTGCAACCTCATGCACCGTATTGTACAGCTCCTGTTCCATCCACCACTTTTTATCGAAATACCTGTCCTCCTCCCGTACCACTTTCCGGAAGAGGGGATTGAAGATATAGAGAGTCCCCCGGACCCTTTCGTCCTCGTCGAACTCGATGATATGATAATATTTTTCTTCCCTGCCGCCGCCGAACGCTTTGTACCAACGGGAGGCCTTCATACTCTAATGATAGGGGTACTTTTACAGCTGGGCAAGTTTTTTTCCCTGCCGGCGCTTGAGGCACAAATCCATACCTGATATGATAAAGAGAATCATTCTGAGAGGTTGCCTCCATTCGTCGCGGCTTCAAGGAGCACGAACCCAATTCTTATCCAAAGGCTGGTACTGATGGAAAAGAGAAGCTCATCTCCCCGGGGTTCCGGAAGCAGAGTATCCCCACCGTACCGTAAAAAAACGGTATGAAGTTCATAAAAATCTCAGTTTTTCCTCTGCTTCTGACAGGCATTTACCTGCTGATCTGCCGCTTCGATATTGTCAATCCCTACCTGATCCCCCGGCCCGGGCAGCTTATCACCGCGCTGCTCTCGTTAACAGGCAGGGGCATCCTGCAGCACCACATTGCCGTATCTCTGCAGAGGGTCTTCGCAGGATTTTTTCTGACCCTTCTTTTTGCCCTCCCCATGGCCCTGTTCTTCCACTTTTACCGTCGAATATCCGCCTTCCTTCTGGGTACCCTCCATTTCCTCAGAAACACCCCTCCCCTGGCTATGGTTCCCCTTCTTATACTCTGGTTCGGTATCGGGGAGGCATCAAAACTGGTCCTGATAATCATGGCCAGTTTTTTTCCTGTTTTTCTCAATACCCTCAGCGGTCTTCAGCAGGTGGATTCCAGGCTGATAGAAATGGGGGACACCCTGGAACTGAACAGATGGGAAAAAATCATCCACATCCTTCTACCCGAGGCCCTTCCAACGGTACTGACGGGCATGCGCCTCTCCTTCGGATACAGCTGGCGCGCCCTGATCGGAGCGGAGATGATAGCGGCATCCAGCGGACTGGGATACATGATTCTGGATGCCCAGGAACTGGCCAGAACCGACATCGTCTTTATCGGGATTCTGGCCATCGGGCTCTCCGGTCTGCTGCTGGACATCCTTTTCCAGCGTGTTATTCAGCATATCTTTCCCTGGATTCCCGGTGAGGTGATATGAAGGGTTGTACTCTCAGCAACGTCTCGAAAAGTTTTAACCTTGACGGAAAAAAGGTGCGGGCCCTGAAGGGAATCAATCTCTCCATACCCAGGGGAGGCTTTGTTTCCCTGGTCGGCTACAGCGGCTGCGGAAAGAGCACCCTTCTTAAAATCATTATTGGCCTGCTCCCGGCGGATGAGGGCTCGGTCACGTTTACCGGCATGGAGGGACGAAGCGGAATTGTTTTTCAGGAACCCAGGCTCATTGCCTCAAGGAATGTGGAAAAGAATATCGCCCTCGCCCTCAGGCACGAAAAGGATCCCGAAACCAGAAAGAGAATCATACGGGATATACTCCAGATGCTGGCGCTTACCCCCTTCAGAAAGGCCTACCCCTGGCAGCTCTCCGGAGGAATGGCCCAGCGGACAGCCCTTGGCAGGGCCCTCTGCCGACAGCCGGAATTACTGCTCATGGATGAAGCCTTCGGAGCCCTGGACGCCTTGACCAGGGCCCGTCTGCAGGATGAACTGATTCGAATCTACCTGAAGCGTGGAATTACCGTCCTCTTCGTTACCCATGACGTTGCCGAAGCAGCATATCTGGGCAATAGAGTTCTTGTCATGCGGAAAGCGCAGATAGTCGACGATATACCCGTTCCCCTTTCATATCCCCGAAGCAGGATTTCACCTGAACTCCTGTCAATACAGGAGAGGATTCTCGCATCCATGGCCCGAAACAGGGAACGTGAAGATGCGGAAAAATATATTCACGAGGAGTAATCCATGCGAAAGATCATCTGTGCTGTTCTTGTACTGTCTGTTGTATCTTCAATCTGTTTCGCCGGCGGGGAAGCGGAGAAACCCCTGGAAGCGATTAACGTCTCCTACGTAAAATCCCCTTTCAATCTGCCGCAGATAATCATGAAAAAGCGGGGAATGCTGGACAAGGCATTCGCTGAGGAGGGAATCCGGGTAGGCTATCACGCGATAGAATCCGGGTCGCAGCAGGCCCAGGCCATGGCTGCGGGCTCGCTGGATATAGGCGGGGTCATGAATACCACCTCGGTGCTTCTGGCGACGGCCGCCGGAAACGATGTACGCATAATCTCCGGTTTCAGCCGTCCGGAAGGGATCTTTGCCATTGTCAGCGCGGATCCGTCGATTACAGGGATCCGGGATCTGCAGGGAAAAAAGGCAGGAGGGCCCAAGGGAACAGTCCTTCATCAACTGCTGGCGGCCGCCATGGAATCGCAGGGCCTGGATATTTCTGACCTGGAGTTCCTCCAGATGTCCATTCCCCAGGCCTCCACGGCTATGCTGGCCGGACACCTGGACGCTGCCCTGCTGGCGGGGAGCATTCTGATACAGGCCCGAAACAGCGGCGCCCATGTTGTCGTTACCGCCGAAGGACTCGTAAGTCCGAAACTGGTCATATGCGCCCGGGGAGGATTTCTTGAGTCCCATCCTGAAGCCGTGGATCTCTATTTACAAATACACAGGGAAGCCCTTGCCTGGATGAAGGCGAATGAAGAGGAGGCCCTCCGGATCGGCGCAGAGGAACAGGGGATATCCCTGGATGATGCCAGGATACTCTACGAGTGGACTCGTTTTACCGACAGGCTGATCCCTGAGGATCTGGAAACAATGAGAGACGATATCAGGTTCATGCTGCAGAACGGGATGCTCACCAGAGAGACGGCCCCCGAAAACTGCATAGCCCCCTTTGCCCTGCCTTAAAGCTGTCTGCCGGGCTCTCCGGACTCCCCGGAGAGCTCCTTTATGGAACGGTGGAGGGACGCAGTACGCCGGGCGGTCTCGTTGATTATGCCGTCCAGGTGCTGCACAGCCCCCTGAATGCTCTGTACCGATCCGCTTACAACCTCGGAAGCGGAGGTTATATCGGTTACCATGGATTCTATGGCAGTCACATTGCGGCCGATTTCGTTCTGGTCATTCCCGATCTCCTGGGAGCCTTCGTTTATTATCACCGAACCGTCCTGAAGGGACTGCATTGCATTCATGATCTCCGTTCCGGCAAGACTCAACTCACGGGTTGACCCGGCGATCTCCTGGAAGGCCTCCAGGACCTCCTGGTTTCCCGAGTAGATGGAGGCCATCACCTGATTCAATTTTTCCGCATTTTCCACGGTCGCTTTCAGGGATGTCATAAGGCTCTTGAGGGTCGAGTCGATGGTGGTACTGTTTTCAGCCACTGACATGGCGAGTTTACGGATCTCGTCAGCTACGACGGCGAAGCCTCTGCCCGCATCTCCCGCATGAGCGGCTTCGATGGCGGCATTCATGGAGAGAATATTCGTCTGGGAAGCGATGGAACCGACGATACTGTTGATCTCCATAAGATCTTCCATTTGCCGGTTTACATGTTCAAAGGCCTTGTTGGTATCATCCAGCTGTTCCATGCCTTCTTTACTGGTAATCATCAGCTTCTCGGCGACATCTTTCTTGGCTCCGGATATGCCGGCCACGGAATTGAGGGAGGCGGCCATTTCATTTACAGATGCTGTGGTCTCCTGGACAAAGGTGTTCTGTTCCTGTACCTGGGGAATAAAGGATGCGGCCTTGCTGCCTGTTCTGTCGCTCAAGGTCTTGACCCGGGAGACGCTGTCCAGCAGGGCCCGGGTACGTTCATTCAGGAGTCCGATATGATCTGATATCTGTTCGAGGTCGGTTCTGGACTGCTGGAAGTCCCTGCTCATGGATGCCACGACTTCGCTGTTGTCACCAGCTTCGTAGACCACCGAGCGGATTCCCCGCAGGGAGTCTTCTATCTTTCTGTTGTTCTCCTCCAGTACCAGCATCGCCTGCCGGGAAGCCCGGGCGGTCCGGAAAGCGAACATGAGCATGAGCAGATAGATTACCGAACCCACCACAATACGGTCCGCCATGTCGGGATTCAGACCCCCAAGGGCAGGAGCCAGCAGCATCATGGCCGTAAATACCACGACGGCAAAGCCCAGGATACCCGTAGCCAGGGTATGCCACTCGGACTCGCTGACAACAAGAGAAAGTACAAGAGGAAGGACCATGTAGAACATAACCGTATGAACCTGGTAACTCGACTCGAAATCCAGCAGCATAGAAAGCGCCGTCATTCCCAGCAGGGCGATTACAAGGGGAAAGTTGCTGGCGAAGCGGTAATGCCCTCGAAAGAGCATGAAAAGTGAAAAAACCATGGTCAGCCAGATTGTAAAAACAAGTCCAAAGCTTGTGTAATCCCCGACGATAATATCGTTAACCAGGGCCACCGGCAAAACGGCACATATCAGTACAAGGACAAAAAATACCCCGGGGACCCTGGTCCGTACCACAATCCCTCTATCTGCATATAAAGCCTTCAGCTTCCTGATCATCTTGATCGCTCCCGTAACCGCGTAGAATCGAATATGTCTGATTAATTAAGGGTAGTACAGTTTGTTATCGATATGCAATACTAATAAGCTCAAATCTGCCAAAATCTGCATCACTGAGATTGAATATAGCGCTCTTCCTCTTCATGTATGCTGTGCATTATCCACAGGTAGGAGAAAATACCGCCGGCGACATTGGCCAGAAAAGCAGCCCCGAAGATCCCCGCCACACCGAAAAGATATCGCAGAAAAAGAGCCAGGGGAATATACAGCAGAAACATCCGGGTAAGGCTTACCATGGCGGACCTCAAAGGTCTGTTCAGGCCGTTGAAACCGGAGCTGACAATCAGCAGAACCCCGTGAAAACCGTAACTCGCCGTTACAATCAACAGGTACAGGGACGTAACCTCAACAACTTCCGGATTGTCCGAGAAAATCCCCGCTATCTGATGCCTGCCCAGAATAACCGCGGCAACCCATAGAAGGCCCCACAGCATGGAGTAAAGCGAGGCCGCCCGAAGTCCCTGTACGGAACGTCCGTACTCCCGGGCTGCGGAGTTCTGGCCGACAAAAGGGACTATTACCGAGGCCAGGGCACGCATGAACGCGAGCACGAAGGTCTCAATCCTCGAGGCTACACCGAAGCCGGCAACCGCAGCAGGTCCGTAAACGGATATCAGGCGGGTAATAATCCCCACAGAGACAGGCATGATCATATTGGTCGCCATTGCCGGAAGCCCCACAAAAATAAGGCGTTTCCAGATCCCGAGAATCACAGCAGGACGAAGACCGTGGAAACCGATCATCCTTTCCCTGCGGGAGATAATCGTCATGGAGATGCTGAGTGTGGTCGCCCGGCCGATTACGGTGGCCAGGGCCGCACCCTTTATTCCCATCACCGGAAACGGACCAGGGCCGAAGATCAGCAGAGGGTCGATGATAACGTTCATCGTCGCTCCGATGATCATGATCAGGGCGGGAGTCCGTGTGTCTCCGGTGGCCCGGAGGGCGTTATTCCCCAGCATCGGGAATACGACAAAAGGCATGCCGAATAGCCATATATTCATGTAATCGAGAATATAAGGCAGGGTTTGCTGGTCAGCCCCGAGGGAAATGAAGATGGGTTCCAGGAGGGGACGAAGCAGAGAGACAAGTATAACAACCAGAAAAAAGGCAAACATCAGCGCGCTGGTAACGATGCGCCGGACTTCTCCATCATCCCCCGAACCAATTGCCCTGGAAACCAGGGTGGAGGTACCGACACCGAGCCCCAGGGCAATGCTGTTGACCACAAAGACCAGGGGAAAGGTAAAGCTCATCGCCGCCAGGGGAATTGTTCCCAGACGGCCGACAAAATAGGTATCCGCCAGGTTAAATGCAACCATCCCGAGGATTCCCGCCAGCATGGGAACTGCCATTCCAAATACCTGAGAACCGGGATCACCGCTGGTGAGTGTTGCTCGTTGAGTAGAACCGGGCATTCAACCTCCTGCCGCCAGGTTATAAGCCTATCGGTATCCTTTACTCCGGTCAATCGCCCGAAGAATATCTGCAAAATTCTACTTTGACGACGGCAGAAAATACTCTATTTTTTATATACAGGGAAGCTCTGAAAACGTGGTATTTTTACCCTAGTCAAGGAGGAAAGATTTTGTAGCGCCCGCAAAGTCTTGTGGTAGCAAGTGGTGAGGACCGCGGGAAATCTTGACGACGCAGATTATGGGGAAAAGAGTAGTTTAAGAGGTGCCCTGCAGGTACTGTATTGTGGAGGATCAAAATGTTTGAATGGCTTTCAGGTTTCAGCCCGGTTACCCAGGCACTTTTTGCGACCCTTTTCACCTGGTCTGTTACCGCCCTCGGCGCTGCAATGGTCTTCTTTTTTAAATCGGTGGAGAAAAAGTATCTCGATGGCATGCTTGGGTTCGCCGCCGGGGTTATGACCGCTGCAAGTTTCTGGTCGCTGCTGGCGCCGGCCATCGATTTATCCGAAGAGATGGGACTGATCATCTGGGTCCCGCCTCTTGTGGGGTTTCTTGCAGGCGGTGTTTTTCTCCGTCTCATTGATCTCGTGCTCCCTCATCTGCACATGGGTGAGGATATAGAACAGGCTGAGGGGCTCCATACCCAATGGAAAAAAAGCATCCTCCTCGTACTGGCGATTACACTGCACAATATACCCGAGGGACTGGCCGTAGGAGTCGCCTTCGGTGCCGTAGCCGCCGGCATACCCTCCGCCTCCATGGCCGGAGCCGTCGCCCTCGCCATGGGAATCGGACTGCAGAACTTTCCCGAAGGAACGGCCATCTCCGTACCCCTGCGAAGGGAAGGACTGTCCAGGGGGAAGGCCTTCTTCTACGGCCAGCTTTCAGGCATTGTTGAACCCATGGCAGGGGTTCTGGGGGCGGCCCTTGTGCTGTGGATGCGGCCGATCCTGCCCTATGCACTGGCCTTTGCCGCAGGGGCCATGATTTTTGTCGTGGTGGAGGAGGCGATCCCGGAATCCCAGAATTCAGGGAATACCCACATTGCAACCCTGGGTGCAATGCTCGGCTTTGCCATTATGATGAGCCTGGACGTGGCACTGGGATAAGGACAGGACAAACGTTCCGCATTCCTGAACATTCTACCACATTATGAAACAATTTGCTTGAAATGGTCGCTTTTCATGGTACAATAGCCGGCGAGGAGATCATGAGAAGATGAATACAAATCTTATGAATGAATTCACCCGGCAGTACATGAAGGCGGAGGGAAAATGGTTCGACCTTCGCTGGCATTATGTTCCCGGATGTATCATGAAAAGCTATCTCGATCTGTACGAAGTCACGGAGAATAACGAGTACCTGGATTTCGTAAAATCCTATATAGACCGGCTCTTTGACGAGAAGGATAATCCCATCGGTTTCAGGGAAACCGAATACAATATTGATCAAGTACGGATCTGCAAGACCGTACTCGACCTTTACGCCATCTTTCCGGAAGAGAAGTATAAAAAGGCTGCAGACCGAATTTTTCAGCAGTTCGAGAACTATCCCCGCACAAAGGAGGGGAGTTTCTGGCACAAGGAGTTCTACTACAACCAGGTATGGCTTGACGGACTCTACATGGGGCAGCCCTTCTACGTGCACTACATCAGGGATTTTCTGCCCGATAAGGACTATTCCGATACCATAAACCAGTTCGAGGTGTGCAGAAAACGGCTCTACGATCCGGAGCTCAAACTCTACAAGCACGCCTATGATGAGGCAAAGAAGATGGACTGGGCGGACAGGCAGACCGGTCGCTCTTCCATTGTCTGGCTCAGGGCCGTCGGATGGTACCTGATGGCCCTGGTGGACGTCATGGAAATCATCGGCCCCGAAGAAACAGGATACCCGGTTTTGCAGGATCTGCTGACCGAAGCCCTTGAAGGACTCATGCCCTATCGCCACGAAAGCGGAATGTGGTACCAGGTTGTCGACCAGGGCGGCAGGGAGAACAACTATCTGGAAACCAGCGGAACCTGCATGGCCTCATATGCCATGTTGAAGGGAGTGCGCATGGAGATCCTCCCGCAGGAGTACCGGAAACGGGGACTTGAATCCCTCGAGGGTACAGTGGAGCAGTACCTGCATAAAAAAGACGGTGAGATCCTAATCGGCGGCATCTGCCGCAGCGCCGGTCTCGGAATGCATCCGGAGGCACAATACATGAGAGATGGAAGCTACGACTATTACACCACCGGGGAACAGGTAGTCGAGAACAACGGTCACGGGGTTGCTCCCCTTTTTATGGCCTATGCAGAGTCTCTCAGGATCTCAGAAATATAATGAAACTCGGCATCCGGGCCCACGATATGGGCATGAAGGAGTCCTTTGAGGAGGTCGCCAGATCCGCAGGGGAACTGGGGTTTGAATCGGTTCAGCTCGTCCTTCACAAGGCCGTAAGAAATGCCCGTCATCAGGCGGGGGAGCTTTCCCCGGAGTACTGCAGCCGCATACGAAGGGCCTTTGAAGGGCAGGGCCTGGAAATCGCCCTGCTGGGAGCCTACTTCAACTGGTTCCACGATGAGGGTGCCCGGGGGAAAGCCAAATACATCGACCATCTGCGCCATGCAAAGGCGATGGGAAGCCCCATGGTCGGAACCGAGGTCCAGGGGGTGCGGAAGGACCGCTGGGGTAGCATCCCTGAAAACGAAAGCCCGGAAGCCTGGTCCCTGGTGATTGAGACAGCAGGAGAGCTTGCTGAAGCTGCACAGGAAGCCGGTGTTCTGGCAGGTATCGAAGGAGCCTGCTCCCATGTCCTTTCCACCCCGCGAAAGGTTCTTGAGCTGACCGAACAGGCCGGTCCGGAGGGTTTTGCCCTGATCTTCGACCTCTTCAATTTCCTGAATCAGCATAACTACACGGAACAGCGGCGGATCATCGATGAAGCTCTGGAGCTGTACGGTGAAAAACTGGCGGTGGTCCACTGCAAGGACTTTGTGCCGAAAAAGGATTCTCTTGAGCAGGTTCCCCCGGGGGAAGGCCTTTTCGACTACCCCTATCTGATACGGAGGCTGAAAAGCCTTGGCCGGGACGATATGCACCTGATATTCGAGGGAGTCACCGGAGACGCCATAGTAAGCAGCCGGGACCATATTCTCCGTCTTATGGAGCAGTAGATTACAGACCCTCCGGCCTCCAGGGTTCGGGGGGGCCCTCGTTTTCCGACTCCTCGATCAGAGCCGGCAGATAGATCAGGAGCCCCGGCCGACGGCGCATCAGAACGAACAGAATGCTGGAGGCGATAAAACTCAGACTCTCGTTGGCCCCCACCAGGAGCAGGCCTGAAAGGATACCCCCTTCGAAAAGGCTCAGGATCACTGCCCGGAGAACAACCATGAATCCCCAGGCCACAAACATATACAGAAGGGCGTAATAGGCGCTCGCCCGGATACGCTCCCTGCCTGCGGTGCGCAGAAGAATAAGCCCCCCGGCCAGACCACAGTACCCTGCCCCGTTGACAGCAACTGTCCCGATACCGCTTCCCGGCATCATAAGGGCGGAGGCGATACCAAAAAAAACAAGAGCCGGAAGGGCGGGGAGTCCCCAGCGGTAAAGGAATATCATGAGGGGCAGAAGGGCAATGGAAAAATAGAAGCCTGCGGAAAAAAACTTCAGCCCCCCCACGGCAATAAATTCGCCCGCAACTGCAAGGAACAGAAAAAAGATGAAATCCGGAATAAAGCTTCGTGTTGTGCTGTTCATCCCTTTGCCGCCTCTTTATATTTTTTCCGGTCTCCCGCAATAGAAGGCCAGAACCTTTTGCGGAATATGAACACAGCCGTAAGGGCGCTGATTCCGGTGAGCAGATTGCTCAGGAGCATGGTCATACCGATGCTTTCGTATCCCAGGTCGAGATAATCCCGGAGGATTATCAGGGGCGGCAGCCTGAACAGGAAGAGCCGCAGAACGTTAATGACCAGAATTACCTTGGCCATACCGAATCCGTAAAACAGCGAAAACAGGGCGCTGGACAAGGTCAGGGAGACAAAGGCCCAGCGTTCATAGGAGAGGATGGTCTTGATCTTCCCGATAAACACCGGGTCTCCGGCACCAAACAGACGCCCCAGGGGATCCATAAGGAGCCCCACGATAATAAACCCTGCTGCGCCGATGGCGATGTTGATGACCAGGGTCCGGTAAAAGGAACCCAGGGCCCGCCGGTGAGACTGATTACCCAGGTTCTGGGCGATGATCGTGGTATTGCCGTCCATAACCCCGTTGGAAGTGATTATTACCGTCCCGGAAACCTGATTGGAAATTCCCAGGGCACCCACGGCGAGGCCGCCGTAAAAAGCCGACAGGGCGTTCATCCAGAGCTTTCCGAAACTGAAAGCAAAGCGCTCAACCATAATCGGCAGCGAAAGGGCCAGAAGGGGCTTAAGGTCGGCAACTCTCGGTTTCAGAGTAACCCGGGTTATCCGAAGAGGATTCTCCGGGGCCCTCATGCGTCTGAAAGCGATGCTGAGCATAAAAGCCTGGGCAATCAGGGAGGATATCGCCAGCATTATCACCCCGGTCTTCAGGAGGTAGACAAAAACACAGGAGAGGCCCAGTTTGATCAGCATTACCATCAGGTTAAGGATCATTATCAGCCTGCTGTGACCTTTGGCCCGCTCGATCCCGATAAAGACCATGTTGATGCAGCTCAGGGCGGATGTAAGGAGTTCCACGGTCAGAAAACCCCGGGCGGTGGGCATCAGCTCCGGCGGGGTTCGGGACATCCCGAGGATGGGATTATTGAACAGAATAAGCAGGACCAGCACCAGGGCCATGGAGAGACTGATAAAGATAAGATTACCCGCGGAACGTCCGGCCTGTTCATCATCATAGGCACCAAAGTGACGGGCCACAACTATACTGCCTCCCGCAGCCAGCCCAAGGCTCACCGAATCAAAGACAAACTTGATCTGATGCACGAAGATTACCGCCGAAACCTCCAGGGAGCCGACGGAAGAGGCAATGATGGTGTCGAAAATCTTGAACACATGATTCAGAAGACTGAATACCACCAGGGGAAAGGAGATTCGGACAAGAACGGACCATAGATTACCGTGGAGGATGTTTTCGCGGGCAGTGGTTTCTTCGTTAATCTTCTTCATAGGCTCCGGTGGTGCACAGGCATCGTGAGGATCAGTCTATCAGGAAATCATGACAGGGTCTCGACTTTGAGTCGTTCAGGGAATGAAAAGTCGCCCCGGGTAAACCCGGGGCGCAGGAAAAAGGAGGTAACTTTTTAGACACTAGTCTGCAAGGGATTTGTAAACCAGGTTGTAGATCTTTTCTGTCTGTTCAAGCCCCCGGTTTGCCATCTCCGCACGGTACTCTTCGGCAGTAGGAACACGGCCTTCGCCGCCGGGGAGCTGTCCGCCGAAACCGAACTTCATAATGCGGTTTTCCCACTCTTCATGATACAGGGAAAAGGAGTTGAGGCTGAGGCTTTCCACCTGGTCTTCGCTCAGGGGAATAAGAGTCAGGGCCAGACGCCGCTCCGGCGGAACATCCGAGGTCAGGGAAGCCAGCGTCATGGGAGAGTCGAGAATCCGGTTGTGACCATTGGCATAGTGCTCGTTGCTGATCTGGGTCTCGATGGCAATGGTCTGTTTTACATGGCCGATTCCCAGGGTTGCACCCAGGAAGCCGCGCATGAAGTTTGACCAGTTACCCTGGGTATACTGCAGGTTGTCCTCGTAGAACTGGGGAATAAGCTTCGGTACCTGCTGGCCGCCGATGCTGGTGTATTCGTTCCAGTAGAGACCTTTGGGACCAAAGGTCATGACTTCCAGCCCTTCCTTGGAGAAGGGATAGTCCATAAGGAGCAGGGCCGCCTTCATGGTCTCGGGACTTACATCCTTTACAGCCGACCAGCCGCCTTCGTTCTTGACGGAGCGGTTGCTTTCCGAGAACTGTTCCAGGCCTTCGCCGAACCAGTCAGCCGCGGGGGGTACGACTGCCTCGAAGATGGTGCCGTACTCTGCCAGCTGTTCCGGCGGAATCAGGTCATGCAGAGAGACGGTGCTCGCCGCGTAATCGTAGCTCATGAAACCGTCGTTGTTCTGGAAACAATAGGTACGGAAGTTGTTGATGTTGCCCTTAGGCTGATCGAAGTCCTGCAGGACAAGACCTTCGCGATAGAGCTTGTTGAGGTTGTCCATGCCCATGTAGTACTCATCCGTCAGACGCAGGTCTTTCAGGGTGTTTTCTTTTGTTATGAGCCAGTGGTCAGCCCGGGAATCCAGTCCCCGGACACCCCAGATCTGTGCCAGGTTCCGCATACGCATATCGTTGTTCAGGTCCCGGATGTAGAAGACGATCAGGTCCTTGTCCTCCCCCGTCAGGTACTGGGGATTGGTCTTGATGGCCCGCATGAGAGCGACCAGTTCGTCCGCATCGTAAGCCGCATCGGAGCTGATAAACAGGTCGGAACGATTTTTGTACCCCGTCTTGTTATTCATATAGTTTGCATCAATGTAATCCCGCAGGGACTGGGCAAGAGTCCTGCCGTTCAGGGTACCCAGTTTGTTCTGGATATCGATGATGTTCTCTTTAATCGCGAAGCTCTTCACGTTGTCCTTCGATCCGACGGGAACCTTCTTGCCTCCACCGTAGTTACCGTAGAAGGAATCGTAGACAGGGGTAATAGTCCTGCCGGTATTGAAGGCCGGGGAGGGTTCATCGAGGATCTTCCGTACCCAGTCCAGACGCATAAGAAACATTCTTTCAAGACTGTTGATGTCGTCGAAATAGGGAGTCATGTAGATGTTGCCGTCCTGCTGGGTCAGCTGCATCTTGACCGAAGGGTTCTTGTCCAGGAAGGCTTTGAAGTTGGGCATCAGATCCCAGTGTTCGTTCAGAGGAACGAAGTAGCCCTGGACACCGTAGTCGCAAAGGGTTCTGGGGTGGCCCATATAGATATCCGAGGACTTGAAGCCCGTGGCCGCCGCCGCTTCCAGCAGCTCGTTCTCGTTGGAGCCCGATTTTGGCGTTGCATCTATGATGTTGATGTTCAGGGCTTCCGCGATGTGCGAGTAGGTGGGAGAAAGATCACCCTTGTTGTAGGTTTTACCGTTGGGGGCCTCCCAGGGTGTGGACTCGTTGTAGGAGGGGAATCTCTGACCCCGGAAGGTCACGAAAATCCGTACATCCGCGCCGCCGCCGTCCAGAACGACGGATTCCGTCGCCTGCTCAGAAGAAGCCTGGGGAGCTTCTGCGCTCTCACCGCCGCCGCAGCCGATCATGAAGAATACAAGAACCGCAATTGCAAAAAGAGCAAAAAATCTTTTTTTCATCCTGCGATCTCCTTTTTATTTTTTCCGGAACAAGGCACATACATGCCTCATGAACGTTCCGGTTAGGTCCCGTTCTTAATGCCCGCGCCTTTTGTCCAGTACGCGGACCAGCAGACGCCAAAGAAACTCGTATGTCAGGTAGAAGAGCCCAAAGAGGATCGGCTCCACCTGCAGCAGGACAGCCCCTTCAGTACCGGAAATGCGGGTATACACACTGTTGATCCCCACGTAGCTGAGTACGACCAGGCCGACCAGCATCACGCCCGCCAGGATGTTCATCAGGGTTCCCAAAGGCCCCCGGCGTCTTACGGTGAGCCAGGGATTCTCCGGCGGGTTTATCCTGGTCATGTCCCGCACCACCGGCGCAACAACATAGGAGTTCAGAAGCCCCAGAACAGCACCCATGGAAAAGATATGCACCGGGCTTCCCTGTAGCTCCGGTGCGGAACCGAAGCCCAGAAAAAAGTAGACCGCCCCGGCTATCCACCATTTGAAAAAGCCGACCTTGATTCCCACAGGTATACGATAGAAAAAACCGCTGCCGTAGGGCTTCAACTCCTTATCCTTCATCATGTTCCATGACCTACATGATGTACCTGTACAGGTCATCCGACTTTCGGGAGACGATAACTTCAAAAACAAGGGCCAGCACCGCCGCGAGCATCCCTCCGGCAAAGAGGGCCAGGCTGTAATACATTTCCGGGATGGTAATCTCCGCTGTCAGCAAAGCCGTCTCCGTCAGGACCGCCTTCATATACAAAACACCGAAAAAGAACTCCACGCAGCTCACAAGGAGGGTACCGACGATTGCCGCCGCTCCGGCTCCGGCGGAGAAGCCGTAACCGTTCAGGATGTTTATGGTGGAACTGAGAATAAAGGCCAGCAGATAAAATCCTACGATAACGGTGGTCATCTTTGTTATGGCCGCAATATGGACGGTAAGGAGGGCCACCTGAAGAAATCCGCTCAGCGCAAGGAGATTGCGGGGATACAGGTGAACCCGGCGGCGTTTCTTCTTTTTCTGCTTCCCTTGTACCTCAATCATAGAAAAATCCCCTTAGCGAATCCGTTCCGTGGTGGAATCGTCGAAAAAATGTACCCGGTCCATATCAAGACATATATCGATTGTGGATTCCATCTCGATTTCATGTTTGGTGGAAAGGTCGGCCAGGATCTGTTTGCCCTCTATGCTGGAGTAGACAATGACATTCTTGCCCAGGAGCTCCGCGACCTCCACAACTATGCTCACCTTCGCTCCCTTGTGCCTGTCCATAACCTCCCCTTCCACATGGATATCCTCGGGTCGTACCCCCAGGACCAGCTCTTTTCCGGCATAGCCCTTGTCGGCCAGCAGAGTGTATTTATCCCCGGGGATGGCGAGTCTGGTGGAACCAACGATAAATGTCCCGTTATCCGCCCGGCCTTTGAGGAAGTTCATGGGGGGTGCACCGATAAAACCTGCAACGAACATGTTGTCCGGATAATCGTAAACCTCCTTGGGAGTCCCGATCTGCTGGACATAGCCCATGCTCATGACGACGATCCGGGAAGCCATGGTCATGGCCTCGACCTGGTCGTGGGTAACGTAGACGGTAGTGGCGTTCATGCGCTTGTGAAGTTTTATAAGCTCCGAACGCATCTGGACCCGCAGCTTCGCGTCCAGGTTGCTTAAGGGTTCGTCCATAAGAAAGATCTTTGGATTCCGGACAATGGCCCGTCCCAGGGCTACCCTCTGACGCTGACCGCCGGAAAGTTCCCGGGGCTTTCGGTTGAGATACTCCTCCAGGCTCAGGATTCGGGCGGCCTCCAGCACCTTTTCGTGGATCACATCCGGGTCTTCCCGTCTCAGCATCAGGCTGAAAGCCATATTGTGGTAGACCGTCATGTGGGGATACAAGGCGTAGGACTGGAAAACCATGGCCACATCCCGGTCCTTGGGAGCCAGATCGTTGATTCTTTTGCCCTCCAGCAGAAGATCCCCGCCGGAAATCTCTTCCAGCCCCGCTATCATGCGCAGGGTGGTGGACTTTCCGCAGCCGGAGGGGCCTACAAAGGCGATAAACTCACCGTCCCGGATATCGATTGAGAAATCGTGAACCGCGTGTACACCGTTGGGATAAACCTTATTGATTTTGTCCAGGATCATATTTGCCACGTTCGCTACCACCTATTCCTTTTCACGTGAAGTCCCCGTCTCCGCCGGAAACGGGTGTGTCCGGTTATACTCTTCAAGGGCCAGTCCGCGCCGCAACCCGACGATGCCGCTTAGCACAAGAAACACGCCGGAGATGATGACCGTTCCTCCGCTCCAGAGGGCCTGACTCGTCATTTCCATGTTCCACAGCACCAGGGGATGCCAGAAAACCTTGAGGATTATCAGAGCTCCCAGGAGAATAATGTTCCTGCTCGCCTTGACGCTGTAGTTGCGCGCTCCTTCAATGCCGAGAAAAAGTCCCATAAAGATTGCCAGGCTTATGAGGATCTCAATCCCCAGACTCATGGTTTTGGGAATGTAATCCAGGGTGTTGGCAATATAGATGCAGTAAAAGAGGAAGCTTAAAAGTCCGATATTGTAGGACTTCTGGTTCTGTTGATACCGCATGCGATCTACCCGGGTATTCATGAATCAGCCCCCTTTAGTCCGGCAATAGCCCGTGCCGTCAGCATTGCCAGGAACTGTCCCGAAATCAGAAGGTTCAGGATGAAGATGACGAAACCAAAGCTGAAAACCGTGGTGGTGGCCTCGTAATCGGGGTAATAGATCCTGACATCCTCCACGTTCACCTGCAGGTAGGCTTCCCGAAAGGACGGCATCCGCCACAGGCTGTACAGGGAAAGGACAATCATGCACAGGGCAAGGAGGGCCGCCAGGGCAAACTGAAAACGGCCGAAACTGTTCCAGAGCCTGAATCCGCTCATTCTCAGGACCGCAAGCACAACAATAGCGGCCAGGGAGAAATCAAAGAGGAGGCGGACATAGGCCTGGAAGCGGTCGTAGAGTTCCTTGTCCACCCCCCGGATCTGCACAAGGTTGGTGAAAAAGCCCAGGGAATAGAAGGCGAGGATAAAGACCATGGCGCCGAAAGCGGGGGAAATGATCCTTGGAACCAGGCCGTCGGGTATGCGCCGCTCTGCCAGACTCATCCCTTGACCCCCCCGACGTTGACGCCTTTGACGAAGTATTTCTGCAGATGAGGATAAGCGGCGATAACGACCACCAGAGAGAGGACCAGCATTCCGTAGATGATGGCCTCCACCGAAAAATCCAGGGCAACGCCTCCTACCTCCTCCTCGAGTACCTCCAGAGATTCGGTCTTTATACGCAGATAGACCTGCAGGGGCATATCGCTGGCATCGTGGAGCAGCATACGTGTCCAGAAATACCCGTTCCAGCGCCCCATCCCCACAAAGAGGGTAACCGTGGCAATGGCTGCCTTGGACATGGGAATGAACACTTTGGTCAGGATCCGGAAGTCGTCGGCGCCGTCAACAATGGCGGCCTCTTCTATCTCCGAAGGAAGGCTCTCAAAGTAGTTCCGCAGCAGCAGGATGTTGAAGGCCTGTACACCGAAGGCAACGATGATGCCCCAGCGGTTATCCACCCCCAGTCTGACATAGTTGATGTAGGTGGGAATCATGCCGGCGTTGAACCACATGGTAAAGACGACCAGAAAGTTCAGCTGTCGCCGGAACAGGAGCCTCCGCTTTGCCAGCGCATAAGCCCCGGGGATGCAGATTGCCATGCCGTAAAGGGTACCGATAAAGGTGTAAAAGATGGTATTGGAGTAGGTTATCCAGAAGGTCTTGTCGTTGAAGATAAACTCGTAGGCCCCGAAGGTGATCTCTTTGGGCCAGAGGATTACTTCTCCCCGCTCATAGGGTATCCTTCCGCTGATGGATGCGGAAACGGTATACACAAAGGGATATATTGCAAGGATCGCGAAAACCCCTACCAGTACATAGGCGAGGACCGTGAAAATGGCTTCGGTCCGGTCAAGTCGTTTCATTCACAACCTCATCTCTATCCATGTTGTTCACCCGCTGCTCCTCCTGCTCCTAAAACACGGAGGTGTCCGAAATCTTGCGGCTGATATAGTTGGCCCCCAGCACCAGCACCATGGCAATAAGGGCTTCGAAAAGACCGGCGGCGGTGGCCAGGGAGGGGCTGGTTGCCAGGGCCCCGGCCATTCTGCCTCCCACGCCGCCCATACCGGTTCTGAACACGTAGGTCGCCAGTACATCCGAGGTTTCGTAGGTTGCCGGGTTGTACAGAAGCAGAACCTTTTCGAAACCCACCTGCAGCATCTGCCCGATACGCAGGATCAGCATTATGGTAAGGGTTGTGGCGATGCCCGGCAGGGTCACATGGCGGATCTGGTCCAGCTTTGTTGCGCCGTCCACTCTGGCGGCCTCGTAGTTGCTGGGGGGAATCCCCATGATGGCCGCGAAATAGACGATGGAACCGTATCCCGCCTTTATCCAGATATCCGAAACAATGTAGACACTCCGGAAATATGCGGGCTCGAACATGAGTTTCGTCTGCTCCGATATAAGTCCCAGAGCCTGCAGGACCCGGGTCACCAGTCCCACCGACCCGTGGCTGTTGGAGGTTATCAGGATTATCAGAGTGGTGATGATTACCTCGGAGATGAAGTTGGGCATGTACGACAGCGTCTGGGCCGCCGTCCGGTAAACAACGCTCCGTATCTCGCTGAAAAGCAGGGCCAGAATAATGGGCACCGGAAAGGCGAAGAGCAGTCCGTATATATTCAGCATGAAGGTGTTCCGGAAAGCCCGCCAGAACTCTCCGCTTCCGGCGCCGAAGAACAGCTCCCTGAAGTAATAAAAGCCGGCGAATTCGCTGCCCATTACCCCTTCGGTTACCTTGTAGCGTTTGAAGGCCACCAGGATTCCCCCCATGGGGAGGTAGCGCCACAGAAAAAAGAAGGCCACCATTGGAAGGAGCAGCACATAGAGCTGCCAGTCCTTGATAATGGTCGCGAGTACGCCCTTCTGCCTTCGCTCAAGTTCCTGCAAGCTGTGCGTTTTACCGAAAAAACCCATTGTCCTGATCTCCTGTCCTTGTATGGGCTCTCAGGCCATGTCGTCCATGGACGCCCCGTCCATGTCGTCGAAGGTCTGATTCTCCCCCACCATCCCCCATATAAAGGTATAGTTACCCGTTCCCACCCCGGAGTGGATCGACCAGCTTGGGGAGATTACCGCCTCCTCGTTGCGCACCAGGATGTGCCGGGTCTCCCTGGGTTCCCCCATGAGGTGAAAAACGGCCTGATCCGGATCGAGCTCGAAATAGAAATAGACCTCCATACGCCGTTCATGGGTATGGGCGGGCATGGTGTTCCAGACATTGCCTTTTGCAAGTTCCGTATACCCCATAACCAGCTGGCAGGAGGGAAGTACAGCAGGGTGTATAAGCTGCCGGATTACCCGCCGGTTGCAGTTTTCGTCGGAGCCGAGGTGAAGTTCCCGGGCCTTCCCCCTGGGCACAGCTTGAGTATCGTAGCGCTTGTGGGCGGTTCCGCTGAGACAGTAGAATTTGGCGGGATCGGCGGAATCCCGGCTGGAAAAGGAGATTTCCCGGCTGCCCATTCCGGCATAGAGTCCGTCCTTGCAGTCCAGGGAATAGT
Organism: Marispirochaeta aestuarii; assembly: GCF_002087085.1. Lineage (NCBI taxonomy): Bacteria > Pseudomonadati > Spirochaetota > Spirochaetia > Spirochaetales > Spirochaetaceae > Marispirochaeta > Marispirochaeta aestuarii. The sequence goes on from NZ_MWQY01000006.1 coordinate 62,041, forward strand.
CGGTACCGTCGATACGTATCGTTCCCGGTCCCCCGACATTGATTACCCCCAGCTCCCGGCGTTCGAGGAAATAGTCGACCCCGAATACCCCCCGGTCTGTCTTCAGCTCCAGGGACTCATTGAAAGGCATGATCCCGCAGATAACGATGCGGTCTATATGGCTGTAGACCATTTTCAGGCTGCCGGGAACAAAAAGATTCTGAACAAGAAACTCCCTGCGCAGGCCTTCGGTATCGAGAACTTTGCCGTGTCCGGGGTGCATAGGATGCCGTATTTCCATGAATCACCGCTCTCCAAGTTTCACATCGTGAAATCTTGTTTCATCTTTTTTCACAATAATTCTACCATAGATTTCCGGCGGGTCAACAAAAAGTTTCACATTATGGTATCTTTTTCCTCTAAGAGGAACAAAGAGCCCTAAACCGCGACGATTTCAACCTCGTCGGTATCGTAGCCCAGACGGGCTGAGATTTTCAGGGCGGTTTGACGGACCAGGGAACCGAGTTCATCCATGGAATAGCGGGTCTGATGAGGGCTCCAGGCTGTGCTGATTGCGGCAATAACCTTGTTCCGGTAATCGTAGATCGGAGCGGCCACACAGCTGGTATTGTACTCCCACTCCTCGTCGTCCAGGCTGTATCCCTGGTCGCGGTACTTCCGTATAAGACTCAAGAGTTCCGGGACCTCTGTCACGGTTTTCTCGGTCCGCTTTACGCGTTCCTCTCCTTCCAGAATTCGCTGAAGGGAATCTTCGGGTTCGTCGAAGAGCAGAGCTTTGCCGATGGCGGTACAGTGAAAGGGACGGCGCATGCCGATTATCGCGAAGCGATGGGTACTGTCGAACTTTTCGATCTTGTCTATGTAGACGACCTCGCCGTCCTTGCGGATGGCGAGAAAAACAACCTGCCCCAGCAGATTGGCGAGCTCCCGCATGTAGTACTCCGCCTCGGTCTTGAGCTCGATGCGGTTAAGGTACATTCCGGACATGTGTACAAAACCGAGTCCCAGGCGGTAGCAGTTGGTCCGGGGGGCTTTTTCCACGTAGTGCCGGCCCAGGAGCCCCGCAAGAAGCCGGTGAACCGTGCTCTTATGAAGATCCAGCCTGTTGGAAATCTCCGTCAGGGTAAAGCCCTGGGGATCCCGGGACAGAAGCTCCAGGATATCGAAGGCCCGCTCGATGGACTGTACAGCCCCTTTTTTCCGGGAATTTTCAGAACTCTGTTTCATACTATGAAACAGAGTATCTGATTATTCGGTAAATTGCAACAGAAATCGTATAGGGAGCTCAGACAGGGTGATTATAGCATATAATCCGGATCCCGTATTACCGCGTTCTCCTGGTTGATGCTCAGGATTCTCTCCAGGTATTCGGGGCTTATGTACTGCGCCTCGTATTCCACCCCCTCGCGGTCGAGCTGCCGCAGGAAGGAGCGCAGATGGTTCCTCGAACCTTTCATCAGGTTCTGGTACAGGATGCTGATATCATCGTTGTCCGTCAGCTCCAGGTTCTGCTGCAGATCATGAATGTCCAGGTCCTCGATGAGGGCCCCGACCTTCAGGGCATCCACCACTGAGGTCTTTCCCCTGGCAGTGAGGTCCGCATACAGACTGACGAGGCCGCTGTCTTCGTACACCCCGGCATCACCTGTTCCGGCTTTTTCGAGACCGTAGGCATCCAGGAGCATTCCCACGGACTCCATGTGTTGCTCTTCACTCATGGCGATATTGCGAAAAACAGGAAGGTTCCAGGTTTCGTAGAGTTCCTGGTATACGTCCCTGGCGAGTTTCTCCTCCTCCCACATGAACAGCAGTCCTTCCGCCTCCTGCTGTGACAGACTGCCCGTATCTGCATCCGCCAGAACAGACTTCAGGTCATCGGTAAAGCGGGAATCGAAACCGTAGCTCCCCCCCTGCCCTCCGGCGGCAGCCCTGCCGGGTCCGTTCCCGCGTCCCGGAACAGCCATTCCGGCTCCCCGGCCGGTTCCGTTTCTCAAGCCCCGTTCATAGTTCGTATCCTGCTGGCCCGCCGCAACGAGGAACAGTCCGGCAAACATCATGACAATGGTAACAGTGATCAGCTTCTTCATCTTTTACCTCCGATGAATGGTTTTGTTTCTTGATCCTTACAGGTACAAGCTACCGGAGCTGTGTGGAGATGCGGTGAAGCACATTTGAAAAGAATGTGTATTTGAGCCGCTGTTTCTTCACTCAATCTTCACAGTCTGCCCACTATTTCTCCATGAACCGACGCTAAGGTGTATACTGTAACGTGGGCCCGGAGGCCTTTACACAAGGAGAGAAACGACAAATGAAGAGAAAGGGCATATCCCTGCGCAGGGTGGTGCAGATTTTTTTCCTGCTCCTTATTACCCTGATCGCGGTCAACCACACCCTGGAAGAGCGGGGAATCGAGATTCCTTTAGTTGGTTCGGCATCGCTGCATGCGGTCTGCCCCTTCGGCGGGGTGGTATCGATCTATCAGTATGCTGCAGCCGGAACCTTCACGAAAAAGATCCATGAATCATCCTTTATTCTGATGATAATCGTATTCGCCCTGGCCCTGGCCTTCGGCCCGGTCTTCTGCGGATGGATCTGTCCCCTGGGTACGGTGCAGGAGTTTATCTCCCGGATCGGGCGCAGGCTATTCGGCAAACGGCACAACAATTTTATTCCCCGGGCGGCGGACCGCTATTTACGCTATCTGCGCTATCTGGTACTGGGATGGGTCATTTACGCCACAGCCGTTTCCGGGGTCCTGGTATTTGCGGACTACGATCCCTACTACGCCCTCTTCAACTTCTGGACCGGAGAGGTAGCGGTCTCCGCCTTTGTCATTCTGGCCCTGGTCCTGCTGGCAGCCCTCTTTGTTGAACGGCCTTTCTGTAAATACGCCTGCCCCTACGGGGCCGTTCTGGGGCTCTTCAATATTGTCCGGGTCTTCGGGATCAAACGAAATACGGATACCTGTATCAACTGCAGGGCCTGCGACCGGGCCTGTCCCATGAACATACAGGTCTCCACCGCAGGCAGGGTACGGGACCACCAGTGCATCAGTTGCCTGGAATGCTCCAGCGAAACCGCCTGCCCCGTACCGGCAACGGTGGAACTTGCAGCCGGAAACATCAGCATAAAAAAGGCGGAGGTATAGCATGAAAGTACGTTCCCCCCTGCTGGCGGTAATAATCGTTGCTGTCTTTGTTTCGGGTATCGGTCTCTCCATGGCCTTCAACCTGTGGCGTACCGAAGCATCCAAAGAACCGGCCCGCTACGAATCCGGGGAGTTTGCCGGGGAGTACAATCCGGCGGATATCCGCGGGTCCTATACCTTCGGCGACATCGAAGATACCTTCGGGGTCCCCGCACAGGTGCTGGGCAAAGCCTTTGCCCTTGGACCCGACAAGGCCCCGGCTGCCTACCAGGTAAAGGAACTGGAGGAAAGTTACGGAGAACTCCCCGATGGAGGGGAGATCGGTACCGACTCTGTCCGGCTCTTTACCGCCCTCTACCTGGGACTTCCTTATACTGCGGAAGAGACAACCCGGCTTCCCGCTCCGGCCCTGGATCTCCTGAAAGAGAAACTTGCGCCCGCCGATATCGACAGTCTTCGGGGAATCACGGCGGAACCGCAGGATCTTGTTCCCGCGGCACCTGAGGAAGCTGTGCCGGAGAATACTGAGGAAAGCGCTGCTGCCGGAGAAGTGAAAGGAAACACCACCTTCGGGGAACTCCTGGAATGGGGGCTTACCCGCGAGCAGATTGAAGGGGTGCTGGGAATCCCCATGGGCCCCCGGACCGTGACGGTTCGGGATTACGTCAAGGAACAGGGACTCGAGTTCTCGGTCTACCGGACAGCCCTGCAGGAGCTGTTGAACACACAATAAGAGGACAGGCGTGGCGGAAGTTTTTATAGTAGAAGACAACGACAACGTCAGAGATGCCCTGGCAGGATACCTGAAACTCGAGGGAATAGATGTCCGTGAGTTCGGATCCCTCGGTCCCGCGGAATCGGAACTCAAACGCAGGACACCGGACCTGCTGGTGCTGGATGTGATGCTTCCCGACGGCGACGGCTTCCTCTTCGCCAAACAGGTAAAATCCCGCAAGGATATCCCCATCCTCTTCCTTACGGCCCGGGACCAGGAATCCGACCGCATTACCGGCCTCGAGATCGGGGCGGACGATTATGTTGTAAAGCCCTTCTCTCCCCGGGAGGTGGTCCTGCGGATCAGGAAAATCCTGGCCCGGACCTCATCTGAAGGAGACGAAAAAGGCCTGGTTTTCCAACTGGAGGGCTCGCGGCTGGAGATAGACCGGGAAAAACACCGGATCAGCATAGACGGGACCGGTCTCTCGCTGACGGCGGCGGAATGGAACATCCTTGTTCACCTGGCAGAAAGGCAGCCACAGGTATTTTCCCGCCTGCAGCTGCTGGAGTCCTGTCTCGGTTCTGTGGCGGAAGGATCTGAACGCACCATCGATACCCATATAAAGAATCTGCGCCGCAAGATGGAAAACGAGGGCTGGATAGAGACGGTCCGGGGATTCGGCTACCGTTTTAACGGGGAGAGCGGATGAAGTCCGCCTATTCCTGGCTGCTCCGCAGTTTTCTTGCCGCTTTTCTTATCCTGATCAGCGTGCAGATACTCATTCTGGGGGCTGGAATAGTTCCTGTTCTGGAAAGCTACTCCCGCAGCCAGATACACCGCCTGGATGAGCTGGCACAGCGTATTCTTATTAATCCCGCGGAGATCAGCGCTGAAAATCCGCAGCACTCGGGGCCCTTTTTTGTCTTTTCCGCCGACCGGGAGCTTGTCTACTCCAACCGCGGGCGGGGACGCACTATCCCCGAGACGGACTACCGGCCGGTCCGCTATGACGGGCAGGTAATCGGATACTATTATGCCGGGGAGATCCGTTTTCTCGATACCCGGTCAAACCGGCTCTTTCTTGCTTCCCTGGGAATCCTGCTTGCCTTTTCGATGTTTGCCTCCCTGGGAATCGCAGTGCTTGCAGCGGTACGCACAGCCCGGGGAATCGCCGGACCTGTCTCGGTACTGCGAAGAGACATACAGCAGCTGAGGGGCCTGAAGGCTCCGGAGATTCGTGACTTCCCGGTCCGGGAGCTTTCGGAGATTTCCGTCAGCCTGAACAGGGTTGGAACCATTCTCGCAGGCGAGGAGGAGTACAAGCAGCAGTGGATGCAGAATATCGCCCACGACCTGAGGACCCCCTTGAGCGGATTGCGGGGACAGCTCGAAGGGATGCGGGACGGTGTACTGGAAGCAGGGCCGGAACGATACCAGCGCACCCTTAAGGAGCTTGAACGGCTGGAAGCCATGATAGCCTCGGTAAGCGAACTCTCCAGAATCGAAAACCTGAAGGAGCTCCAGATTGATGCGATATCCGGCGAGAACTTCTGCAGGGAGACATACAGAACCTTTGAAACCCGTCTGGCCGAAGGGGGCAGCAGTCTCACCTGCTCCGCGAAGATCCCCTATTTTTACGCCGACGGAAACCTGATTCGACGGGCCGTGGAAAACATCCTGGGAAATGCCCTTGTCTACGCCGGCCCCGGAGCATCAATCTTTATGGAGATTACAGCAGGAGATCAGGACGAGACGGTCCTTAAAATCAGCAACGACGGACCTCATATACCGGAAGATCAGCTGGAGAAAATTTTCCAGCGCTTTTACCGGGGAGAGTACAGCCGCTCCACCCCCGGTACGGGCCTGGGACTGAACATAAGCCGGGAGATTGTCCAGCGTCACGGCGGCTGCATCAGCGCCGAAAACCTGAAACCCCGGGGAGTAGCTTTTACAATTACCCTCCCGAAACCGCAGTCACAGTGAGTCCTGTCCCTTCGGGAATATTCCTGTCGATATAATTGCTGTAATCCTTCAGAATTCGCTCGTAGGGTCCGGACAGTAAAGGCGAAGAAATAAGAAAATCCGCCGTTGAACGGTTACAGGCAGTAAGAACATTGTACAGAACCGCTATTCTTAAAAGCGCCTTTACGTCCACATCATGGGGCTGAGGTTCCATGGGGTCCCAGAAGAATATGATCATATCGATAAGCCCGTCGACTATATGAGATCCCAGCTGCTGATCCCCGCCAAGAGGCCCGGATTTGAGAATCCGTATGGAAAGGGCTTTGGGCTTTCCATCGGGCAGGCGTTCCTGCAGACAGGTCTCCACCAGCCGCCCGGTGGTTCCGGTACAGATCAGGTTATGTTGTGAAAGAAGCTCCCAGTTCCATCCGACCCATTCAAGGAGATCACTTTTACGATTATCGTGAGCAACCAGGGCAATATTCTTTTTCAGTTTCATGGGGCTCCCCCTCTTTCCGGCTATTTACTTACGTAAAAGGTAACAACCTTTATTTAAATAACCAGTACCGGGAAACCTTTTTTACATAAAACTAATATGTCAGGCAAACATCAGAAGGCTGAAAGCCATTACCACCATACCCAGAATAACGCCGTAGATTGCGATATGGTGTTCTCCGTACTTCTCCGCGGTGGGCAGCAGTTCGTCCAGGGAAATGTAGACCATTATGCCGGCAACGGAGGCGAAGATAATACCGAACACAATATCGTTCATAAAGGGAAGCAGCACGAAGAAACCGAGGGCCGCTCCCACCGGTTCGGACAAACCTGAAAGAAAGGAGAGCCCGAAGGCCTTCCTTTTGTCGTTGGTGGCGTAGTAAATAGGTACCGATACGGCTATGCCTTCGGGAATATTGTGTATTGCGATGGCTACGGCGATGCTGATCCCCAGAGCAGGATCGCTCAGGGCGCCCATGAAGGTTGCAAGACCTTCGGGAAAATTGTGGATGCCGATGGCCAGAGCGGAGAAGATGCCCATACGCATCAGTTCCTTCTTTTTCCTGTGCTCCTGTGCCTCGTGCTGCTGCATCTCTTCGATCTCCCGGGCTTCGTGGGGATTCTCGAAGCCGGGAACAAGTTTATCTATGAGGCTTATCAGGAGAATCCCGCCGAAAAAACTGGCGGTGGTAATCCAGTACCCCCGGGTAGCGCCCAGGGCTTCGGTGAGGGAATCCTTCGCCTTTACGAAGATCTCGATCATGGAAACATAGATCATGACCCCGGCAGAAAATCCCAGGGCAGCGGAGAGAAAGCGGGTGTTTGTCTTATGGGCAAAAAAAGCGAGGGCACTGCCGATTCCCGTGGACAGACCGGCGAAGAGGGTAAGCCCGAAGGCGAACAATATGACAGATGCGTCCATATATTTATAACTCTCCTGCTGCTTTATACCTTAAAATCTTCTATCAGACCAGAGACATTGGTCTGGATTACCGCGGTCTCTTCGGCGGCCTTTACCAGAGACTCCATCCGCTCCTGGACCTCCCGGTTCATTACCCCCATGCGTTCAGCCTCCTGCAGGGTCTTCTTCGAGGATTCCCCTACCTGCCGCAGGGCTTCGAGCAGGGCCTCGTTCCTCTGTTCCAGGTTGGCCGAGAGTTCACTGATGGCATCGGTCTGGGCCCGTGCGTCATCGAGCATTCCGCTGATGCTGCGGCTGGCCCTTGCCTGGTCCTGAACGGTCTCGGAAATCCTGCCCGAGGCCTCACCGATCTCCAGGATTCCCGCCTGCATCTGTTCGAAACTGGCACTTGTACGTTCCGCGTCCTCAAGAGCCCGCTGGATCTCCTGAGATACCAGTTTAAGGCTGTTGTTGCTCTCCTTTGTCTGGGCGGCGGAGCTTTCGGCAAGCATGCGGATTTCATCGGCCACTACGGCGAAACCCTGCCCGGAATCCCCCGCGTGGGCTGCCTCTATGGCGGCATTCATGGCCAGCAGATTGGTCTGGGAAGCGATGGATGCAATGGCCTGGTTGATCTCCGACAGCCGGGCGGACATGGTGGCCACCTCCCGCACCGAGTTCAGGGCGGCGCTGACCGCTTCGCTTCCCTCTTTAGAGAGGGTTTCCAACCGGGAGCCCTGCCGGGAGACGGAGAGTATTTTGCCCGCTGCGGTTTCCACGGAATCGATGAGCCCCTGGACATGCTCCATGGCCCCGGTAACCGCTTCGGTCTGGCGGGAAAAGGCCTCTCCGATCTTTGAAACCACCAGTGCGACCTCTTCTCCCTGGTGAATGGCTTCGCCGTTTATATGGTCCTGAATGCGCATTTCATGCTCTGCGGCGCCAATGCTTTCACTGGAATCTCCGGCCACCGCTCCGGCCTCCCGAACAGCGCTCAGAAGCTCATGCTGGATTCCGTCCAGGTGGGCAAAATGCTCCTTCAGCTGAACCATGCTGCCGTGAAGCATGCGGATGAACTGATTTATACCCCCCGCCAGGGCGGCAATCTCGTCCACGGAACAGATAAAGACCGCACCGGTCAGGTCCTTCTCCTTCGAGGTAAGGGCGTCAACCCGCTGCTGGACCCGGGAAAAGAGGATACTGGTATTCTTTGCCCAGACAAATACCAGGGCCATTACAATAAAGGCATAGATTCCCCAGGGCAGAACCATCTTTGCCACCAGCATGGGAATCTGCTGAGCGAGGGCGGCAGCGTGGAGATCCTCCAGCCGGGAAGTCTCCAATAGAACCGAAGTAAAGGCCAGACACAGGTTCATCAATGTCATGAAAGAGGGCATGATGATGATCTTGCGGAACTGCCTGTCATGACGACAGGATTCAGGAAAGCGGGTTATTCTGTGATTATGCAGAAAGTTCAGAACCTTTCGATCGAGACTCACATAGACGAAGGCCGCACCGAGGAGCATGTAGGAAAGGGCCATTCCGGAATAGAGCAGCAGGCGTGCGGAATCGATTCCGAAGAGCTGTATCGACACAAGAGTGACAATAATAACCAGCACCAGGTTGAAAAGGATGAAGAGCTTGAAGATCGCCAGGGGGGCCGCTCCCAGACCGCTCAGGGCCGCCTCATCCACATCCTGCTCGGAACCGAGAATCCGCGGATCAAAGCACCTCCTCTGCCTGCACGTAACAATCCCCATCACGAACATCATGAGGATGCCCGTGGGAAGCAGCGCGGAGAGGAAGCGGGGAAGCATCGAAGGATCCATGTAGAAGGCGAACCCGAGGCTGTAAAGTCCCAGAAGAAATATCCACGGCAGATATACTATTAAAATGACACTGTTTTTTTCTTTCATACTTCGATTCCTTGCACACAATATTTTATCGGCACCTATACGAACTGAGATTTCCGTTACCTTTCCAGTATAAGTAATCGGCAGACAGATCGCACAACTTTTTATAAAAGTTGTTTTAATTTGTCTAAAGAAATACAATTAGAAGGATGAAGGCCTTCCTGCAGAGAAGGGATGAACTTTTTCGTATTCTGCTGAAATCGATAATCTATTTTGGCGCGGTAGCCTATATACCGAGCCTTATCGCCTGCCTGCACGACGAGCTCTATCTGCTGGCGGTCATAGATACCCTGGGCTACCTCTCGTTGGTGGGGGTCTATATTTATCCCGGGGCCAGATACGAGCTGCGTCTTTTTACCACGGTCTTCGTTACCCTGTTTATCGGCGCGGCGGTCCTCATCGAGACAGGACCCTACGGTGCGGGGCATATATGGCTGCTGTGTGCGGTATTCATTGCGGCCCTGTTCAGCAGACCGCGAATAATTATCACATCCATCATTTGTACCCAGCTGATAATGCTGATTTACGGAGTACTGAACGAGGCCCGCATGTTGAAGCATGAAATCCCATCCCTCAGCGTGTTTGCAATCTCCGCCAACATGCTGCTGATCTCCGTTACCGTCTCCCTTATAACCTATTTCCTGCTCCGCTCCCTGCAGGAGGAGGTCGAGGAACAGGAGAACCTCATGCGGCTTCTCCACCACAGGGTTAAAAACAACCTTCAGGCCTTTGAGAGTCTGATCGCCCTTTCCTCGGACGAGATCGACAGAAGCAGCGGATTGCATCATCGGGCCCGGGCGATCTCCGCAGCCAACAATCTGCTCCTGGATGCGCCGGAAACGGGGATGGTAGACATGGCAGAGCTGATCAGAATGCTCACCGATGCGTCGGCGATGGCAATTGATAATCAGGGAAAGCTGTCCGTACATGCGGAAAAGCTGAACGAGGTAGCCGTCGGCCTCTCGGACCTGATTGAGATTCTCAGGGACCTGAGGCCGCTGCGCTTTACTGTTCTTGAAGATACAATATTGATACAGGGAGAGGGATCCTTTGGCCCGATAAGGGACAGGCTCAGGCTGCTGAATCACAGCCTGATTCCCGCCGAATGGCTGGATGTTCAGGATGAGCACATCATCCTTCGCATTCCAGGCCTTAAATCGCCGCGGTAATCCCCCCGTCCACGTACAGAAGCTGTCCGTTTACAAAATCCGAGGCCTGGGATGAGAAAAACAGCAGCGCCCCGATCAGCTCCGCAGGATCTCCCCAGCGTCCGGATGGGGTGCGGCCGCAGATCCAGGAGTCAAAGGCGGGATCATCCTTGAGAGGCTTGGTCATTTCCGTGGCGAAATATCCGGGGCCTATGCTGTTAATCTGGATTCCGTACTTCGCCCAATCCACCGTCATCCCCCGGGTCAGCATCTTGAGGCCTCCCTTGGAGGCGGCGTAGGGTGCGATGGTCGAACGTCCCAGATCGCTCTGGAGGGAACATATGTTGATTATCTTGCCTTTTCCCCGGGGCTTCATCCCCCGGGAGACAACCGCCCTGGAGACCAGAAAGGCCCCGGTCAGGTTGACATCCAGGATCTTCCGCCACTGGTCTTCGGGGAACTCCTCCAGGGGTGCGCGGTACTGGATTCCCGCATTGTTGACCAGGATATCGATGGGACCGAAATTGCTTTCGATGTCCTGAATACCGGCATCGATGGACCGGGCATCGGAGATGTCGAAGGAGGATACGTATACATCGTAGCCCTCCCCTTTCATCTCTTTATAGGTCTTCTCCAGCTGTTCGGGATTACGCCCGTTCAGCACGACCCGCGCTCCGTTGGCGGCGAGGCCCCGGGCCAGGATGAGGCCCAGACCGCGGCTCGATCCGGTTACCAGGGCAATTTTATCTTTTACATCGAAGAGGTTCTGCATATGATTTCCTTTACCTTGTTTGCAGATACTATACGGGAGGACGGGCAGAAATGCCAGAGGGGTCAGGCATAAAGCCGGACCCCTGTCTCAGAGCAGGAAGGATGTATCGTGGGATGACAGGCGCACAGGACCGCTGTCGCTTATCAGGTAGTTATGTTCTATCCTGGCACCGAAGCCCTCGCCGTAGGCGCCGGGTTCCAGGGTGACCACATCTCCGGCGGCAAGCAGTTCCCTGCTGTCCGCCACAAAGAAGGGCGCCTCCGGATGTCCGAGGCCAAGACCGTGTCCCGCATGGTGATCGAAAAAGTCTCCAAAACCGCCTGCCTCGATGGCCTTTTTAACAGCCTTGAAAACCTCCCCCGCCGGTACGCCGGGGCGGAGTTTCTCCTCCCCCGCTTCAATCGCCCGGTGCAGGGCATTCTCCAGGTCCCGGTATGTTTTGGTCAGCTTCCCTGCCGCCACAATGGTGCTGGTGTAGTCTGCCCGGTACCCGTGGGCGTAGGGATTCAGATCGATGATGACCGGGTCCCCCTCTTCGATTGCCCGGGTTCCCGGCTGTCCCGTGGCTCTCCAGGCCCGTGGGCCGCTGATAAGATCGCAGAAGAGGTTGACCGTTTCGCCGGCGGAAGCGATAAGAGACTCATAGATTCTCCCGTACAGGTCGATCTCCCGTATCCCCGCCTTCAGCTCCGCTCTGGCCCGTTCATGACCCTTCCCGGTTATGTCCACCATGGCCCTGATGATATCCAGTTCATCCGGATCCTTTGCCCTGCGTTGACGATACACGGCATCGCTTATATCCTCGAGGCGGGTATTTTCCGGAGCGGCCCCTGAGGGAAAGACACCTTCCTCGATACCCAGCACAAGCTCCTGCCTGCCCGAAGACAACTCCTCCAGCAGAGCGGCGAGGGCTTTAAGGCCCTCCCGCCATACAGGCTTTCCCGGATTCACCGCAGCATCGTACCAGGTCCAGCTGCGGACCTCGTCGGCGAAGGCAAACTCCGCGTTCCCGGCTGCGGAATTGTTCACCAGCAGGATGCTTCTGCCGTCCCTGTCCAGCACCAGGTAGTTGGGTCCCCAGCCCGCGAGGGTCAGTTCCGAGGCCAGGAAACCGCTGTAGTAACAGACATGCCGGGGATTGGCCAGAACAATACAATCGCTTGTAACGCTGTCCAGGAGCTGTTTTCTCCGCCCGAGGCAGCCCTCTTCAGTAAGCCGGGGAATCACAGGCGTCCTATAAGGCGGACCGGCGCGCCGGAGGCGAACTCCCCCTGGACCTTCAGGGGCGCCGGGATCAGTTCGAAGCTTTTATCCAGGACCCGGGTAATCTCCCCGCCCACGTTCTCGATAATGTAGATTCCCCGTCCCAGCAGGAAGCGGTGGTTCCCGGCCCGGAAGGGCTGCTCAGTGTATTCAGTGCGCAGATCGATGTCGGGAGCATCGATTCCGATGAGGCGCACCCCTCTGTCCGCCGCCCATTGTGAAGCCCCCTCATCGAGAGTGCAGTATTCCTCGTAATAACGGGAGGGGTCGCTCAGAAAGAGGGGAGCCCGTCCGGTATAGACGATCAGGGCGTCCCCCGCCTCCAGGCTCAGATTGTTCTTTTCCAGCCGCGCCTGGAGTTGTTCCGCACTGATTCCCCGGGAAGGCGGGGTTTCAGGTCCGTAATGTTCCGAAAGGTCCAGGGCCACAGCCCGTCCGATCAGTTCCTGCAGGGGAACCTGGTCGAGTCGCCGTCCGTCCCTGACCATGTGCCAGGGAGCATCGATGTGGGTCGCCGTGTGGAGGCTGAAGGTGGCGAAGGCATGCCTGCAGCCATGGCTTGCAAAGTGCTGAACATTTCGGAAGAAGGGAAACCCGAAGGGATGAAAACAGTCCTCGTCAAAGCCGTAACTCAGATCATAGTAACTTGCCATCTATTTTCGCCCCTTCCCGTGACCGGCGGCCAGAATTATGCCGACAATGACTACCCCGGTGACGATGTACCGGAGACTGGCACCGAATCCGATGATATTCAGGAGGTTTACGATAAGGTACAACAGTACCGAAGCGCCGATGATTCCCTGCACGTTGGAATCGCCTCCGGCGATGCTGGTTCCGCCGAGGACGACCACGGCTATGGAGTTCAGCAGATACTCGTCACCCATCCCGAGGGTTGCCCCGCCGGAGAAAGCCGCCAGAAGAACACCGGTAATCCCCGCGAACATGCCGCTCAGGGTGTAGGTGATGAGTTTCCGGTAATTGACCTTGACCCCCGCCAGCCAGGCGGCCTTGGTGTTCTGGCCGATAGCCTGAATGCCCCGGCCGTAGGCCGTACGGGACAGGAGCAGATGAACCGCGAAGGAGAGCAGCACCACCAGCAGAAAGAGAATCGGAACCTGCAGGATCTTTATGTTTACAAAGGTCTCCAGTCCCCTGGGAGGTTTGATAAGCATTCCCCGAAAGAATACAATAGCCAGGGTCCGGACAATAAAACTGGAGGCCAGGGTCGCGATCATGGGAGGAATCAGGGCAAAACGGATCAGTATGAAGTTGAAAGCCCCCACGGCTGAACCGGCGGCAATCCCCGCGAGGATTCCCATAAAGATGCCGCTGTCCATTCCCCCCATCACCTTCATGGCAAAGGACCCCGCCAGGGCAATGGTATAGGGAATCGAAAGATCGATATTCCCCGGGCCGTTGGTGATAACAAGCATCTGCCCCAGCCCCACCAGCACGAAGAAGGAGGCAAAGCTGATTGATGCAGCCAGAGTCTGGAAGGGGCTCCGGGAAACCATGGCAACCATCAGAAAAACGATGACCACCCCGGTATAGGACCAGGCCCAGCGAATGGAAATGAAAGATTTAAAGAGTTCCCCGGGGGTTCTGTTGTTAACTGCAGTATCAGACATATCGGACCTTCCCGCTTTTTTTCAGCTGGCTGTTGATGAACAGCACAGCGAGGATAATTATGCCCTGGGCGCCGATCTGCCAGTCCGGAGATATGCGCAGAAAGGTGAGCAGGGTTCCAACCAGGGTCATGGTACAGGCCCCCAGCACAACGCCCACGGCGGATACCGTTCCCCCGGCGAAGCTTCCGCCCCCCAGAACCACGCTGGCAACAGCAATAAGCGTATAGTTCCGGGCTATATTCGGGTCTGCGCTGGTAGTTATACCCGCCAGGGCAAAACCGCTCAGTATCCCGAAGAGGCCGACCATTCCGAACACCGCCATCTGCAGCTTCAGCATGGAATGCCCGGACTGCTCGATCGCCTTTCTGTTGCCCCCCATTCCCCGAAGGAGAATTCCGAAACTGGACTTGAAGAGCAGCACGTGCAGCAGAATTGCCAGGATAACCAGAAAGAAAATCGGCATCGGAACCACAGGGGTTCTCATGTTCATGGCGCCGACCAGGAACTCAGGTACGTTTCCCCCCGGATGAGGCTGGATCATTATCGCGAGCCCGGTCCATATGAAGGACATTCCGATGGTAACGACGATGGACTGCAGGTTCCGCAGATAGAGTACCGCACCGACCAGCATATATACGGCAATGATGCCGAAGAGCAGCAGGATTCCCAGCAGGGGTCTGGTGGGAAGGAGGGATCCGGCTATGCAGGTGACCAGGCTCACCAGGTTTCCGATGGACAGATCGATCTCCGAGATCGTCATGGCGAACATCTGCGCTATCGTTGCCAGGGCTACGGGAATCGCCATATTGAACAGCAGATTGAATCCGGTGTAGTTGATAACCCTCGGCCGCAGTACGAGAATCGGGACAAATACAATCAGTATAGACATCAGGGGCATGAGGACGTCCCGGGCGCGACCCTTGCGCCGCAGGCTCATTCTTTTTTCTCCCAGCTTGTTTTCCATATACTCTCTTCTCTTATCTCTTAAAATGATGCTTTAAGAATATCTTCTTCGCTCGCTTCGGACGCGAGGAGCTCGGCGATGATCTTTCCGCCCTTGAAAACATACAGACGATCGCAGTACTGCAGTTCGTCCATCTCGGTGGTGTACCAGACGAAGCTCCTGCCTGCTTCCCGTTCCTTCAGAATGCGGCGGTAGATAACCTCCTTGGTCCCCACATCGACTCCCCGGGTCGGATCATCCATGAGTACAATCTTTGCCGAGGACTCAAGACAGCGGGAAAAGATCGCCTTCTGCTGGTTTCCGCCGCTCAAACTCAGAATATTGTCTTCGATGGAACCGGCCTTGATATCGATCTCGTCCCGCCATCGCCTGGCGATATTCTCTTCCCTGGCGGAGTCGATCAGAAACAGCTTCCGGACCTTGTTGTAGACCTGAACAGTGATATTCCTGGTTATGGACCAGATCGGAAAGACTCCGTCGGCCTGCCGGTCCCCGGGAAGAAAGGTAACCGGAGCGTGAACCTGGTAATCCGGGTTCTTCCGCCCGTCAAAAAGTTCTATCAGCAGAGCAGTCTGTCCATGGCCCGCAAGGCCGGTAAGTCCCACGATTTCGCCTTCATGGACCCTGAGTTTTACCTCTCCGTTCTGCTTCCGTGGTTCGATCACGAGCTTCTTTTCCGCTGCGCCCTGGTCTTTTTTCGAAGCGAGGGCGGTCTCCGCCGCGGATTCCTTGGCTATATCGGCCTTCGCCTCTCCCATAAGTTCAATAATGCTTTCCCGGCTCGAGGTCGCCGTCTCCTCCACTCCGACCTTGATACCGTCCTTCATTACGACGATCCGGTCCGTGGAAGCCAGGACCTCGTCAAGCAGATGGGATATATAGATTACACTCAGCTTCTTTTCCCGCAGGGTGTCCAGGTAATCGATCAGCTGCTGGGACCGTTTATGGTCCAGGGCACTTGTCGGTTCGTCCAGGATAACCAGCCGCAGAGGCTTGTCGGGGGCGGTAAAGGCCTTGGCAATCTCCACCATCTGGCGCTGTCCCAGGGTCAGACTGCTTACAACTGAATCGGGGTGAATACCGTGGTCGGGGAAAATCTCGTCCAGGGATGATATAATCATCTCCCGGGCCAGCTTTTTCCATCCAAATCCGGATATATTGGGATGAAAGACCTTGATGTTTTCCGCCACTGTCAGGTTCGGGCAGAGACTCAGCTCCTGAAATACTACGCGGATACCCTGGCTGTTGGCACTGAATATATCGTATCCGGGGGGCTGAAGCTCTCCGTCAATATAGAGTTCCCCTTCCGTCGGCGGATAGGTTCCGGTCAGGATGTTCACCATGGTGGATTTTCCCGCCCCGTTATGTCCGACAATACCAAGACACTCTCCCTCAAAAATTGACAGATCAACCTGATGGAGTGCCCGGGAACTCATGAAATATTTGCTTATGTTTTTCAGTTCAATGATGGTTTTCATTTTCGACCCATATCCCTCGTCAATTAATCAAGGGTCTCCTGCCTTAGGGGCAGGAGACCGATACATGAAATCAGCACTCCCTGTATTTATTACATGGGAAGCGGATCGGCGGGAGGCGGGTCTCCGGCCTTCCAGTTCTTGATAAGTTCCTGTACCCATTCCTGGGGATAGATTATGGAAGCGACGCCGCCGGGCTCGGTATTCTCAAGATGGAAATCCAGACTCTCTTCGGTTACCGTAAGGGGGGGCAGAAGGATCTCTTTGGGAACATCCGTACCGTTCAGAACCTCAACGGCGGTCCAGAAGGCGATGGTGGCCACACCGGGGGCGATACTAATGGAGATGGTCTCGTAGCCGCTATCCTCTTTCATCTCTTTCCAGATGGTCATTTCATCATAGCGGTTGCCCATCATGACCATGGGAATCTTTTTACCCGCGGCTTCGAAGGCCTTAACGGCTCCGTAACCGTCTCCCCCCTGGGTGATGACCGCATCGACCTTGGACAGAGAAGGAAGAATACCCGCGACCTCCCGCTGGGCAACGGACTGGGTCCAGTTACCGTAAACCTCTCCGATAATTTTGAGCTTCGGATAGTTCTTCAGTGCCTCCATGGCACCTTCGTGGATAGCGTCGTTTACATAGGTTCCGGCGAGTCCCCGGATCTCGAGGATGTCCGCGCTGTCCATACGATCAGCGATAAACTCGACCTGGGCCGCACCCATGTACTGGAAGTCGGTAACCAGGCGCCATGCCCGTTCTTCGGTTATAACATTGTCAAAGGATACAACCACAATTCCCGCGTCAAGGGCCTGCCGGACCGCTCCGTTCAGGGCCGTGGGAGACGCAGCGTTCAGTACGATGGCGTCATATCCTTCCAGAATCAGGTTCTGGATCTGGGCGGCCTGTTCCGCCGCGGAACTTTCGTTGGTCGTAAATACCGGAGCTTCTTTCACTATTCCCTTGTCTATGGCGATCTTTGCGGCGGTTTCCCAGTCCTTGATCATGGTCTGGCGCCAGGAGTTTCCGGCATAATCGTTGCTCAGGGCAATCCGGTAACCTCCTTTCTCGCCTGCTCCTTCCTTCTGACCCTCCGCAAAGGTGCCCATCGCGAAGAGCGACAGAATCAGTACGACAGCAATAACTCGTTTCATACATTGTCCTCCTGTTTGGTCTTGGTAAACGCCATGTTTACCTGTGTAAAATTGTACGAGGTGAATTTCCATAGCAGAATGGAAACATTTGTGAATAACTGGAAATTTTTTAAGGTTTTCCCTTTTTCGGGGATCTGTTTCCCCGGGAATACGCGGACGGAGAGATTCCAGCCTGTTTTCGGAACACCCTGCTGAAGTAAAAGGCATCCGCGTAACCCACAGCTTCCGCGACTTCGCCCACGCTGAGAAGGGGGTCCTTGTCCATCAGTTCCATGGCCTTCCGAATCCTGAAATCCGTCAGGTAGCTGATAATTGAAACCCCGAGCTGCTTCTTGAAAACACCGCTTATATAACTGGGGGTAACCGAGATATGATCGGCAATCTTATCCAGACTGAGGGAGGCATCCCGATGGTTTCCTTCGATATAGGCTTTCGCCTTCTGAACGATCATCCGGGTTCTGGAACTGACATTTCCCCGGATGCGCTGGAATATCTGGGAGACGATCTTTTCAAGCCAGGCCTGCATCTGCGGCAGGGACTCCATGCTCTGCACCGCGGCAAGGGCATCGGAGCCGTCCCTGAACATGCTGGAAAGGCCGATGGAGTTTTCATCCAGGAACTCAATCATAACCGACACGGCATCCATAAGCGCCATTTCGCAGTATTGCCGGCGGGGACGCTGAAGTCGGAGCTCCTCGAAGAGTTCATGTATAAGTTCTGTTATTTCATCTTCACTTCCGCTTCTCAGCAGAACCATCAGGGAGTTCCGGTCCACCGGTGACCGGTAGGAGCTGCTCTCCTTATTCCCGTCCTTTTCGGGCTGCCAGACGTAGACCCTGTCCTCACCACTGTAAAAGCGCTCTCCCAGGGCTTTTCCGGCGTGCAGGTAGGCCTCCCCGAGCTCTTCAGGAACAGAAGCCACCGACCCGATCCCCAGGGAACAGCGGAACCTGAGCTCCGTGGAAATGTTCCGGCGCAGGTGTCCGGCAGCCTGAAGGACGGATTCCCCGGGTTTCTTCTCTGGTTCTGCATTCAGGTTCCCGAGCAGTACCCAGCGATTCTTTTTCATACACACCAGTTCAAGGGCTTTGAAGGTATTCCGGATAAACGAATCAAGAACCTGCTGGAGCATCTCCCGGGTAAGGGGAACCTCCCCCCTGGTCTCAATAATTACGGGCAGAATGTTCCGTGAATCTATCTCTATTCCAAACAGCCGAAACCCGTTTGCAATGTCCCCGGGACTCAGACGCCCCGAGCGGTTCAGCAGGGCCCGCAGAAAGTCACCCCGGGGGTCTTCCTGCTGAACTCCGGTATCCCGCTGTCCCCGTCGATACAGGGATCGCTCCTCTTCCACAATTACCCTGCGGGCAGTCTCCAGGGAACTGCGGAGTTCCTCCGGATCTATGGGCTTGAGCAGATAGTTCAGGACCCCGATGCGGATTGCCCGTCGGGCGTAGCTGAACTCCTCATAGCCCGTCAGTATGATGATCACCATCCTTGGATACAGGGTCTTCAGCCTGTCCGCAAGGTCAAGACCATTAATAAAAGGAATATTGATGTCCACAACCGCGAGACGGGGAGTATGCTCCTCGGCGAACTGAAGGGCCTCTTCACTGTTCTCCGCCTGGGCAACCACGGTGAACCCAAGCTCGTTCCAGTCCACGGAGCGCAGGATGAGACTGCGGATCAGGGCCTCATCGTCCACAATCATCACAGGTATCATGCAGGATCCTCCTGAAGATCCCGGCTTTCAAAGGGCACGGTGATTGTCACCCTGGTCCACTCTCCAAAGCTGCTCTCGATGGACAGCCCGAAGTCATTGCCGAAACACTGTTTGAGCCTCTGGTCCACACTGGAGAGGCCGAAACCGCCCAGCCCTTCCCGTTCCCGCTGGCTGAGGACCTCCCTGATTCGATCCGCTTTGATACCCGCACCGTTGTCTTCCACCCGCAGGCGGACACATTCCTTCTCCCGTATGCCGGTGACGGAAATAAAGCCCACCCGGCGGGATGCTTTAAGCCCGTGATATATCGAATTCTCCACCAGGGGCTGCAGGGAGAGTTTTACAATCCTCTGATCAAGGATCTCGTTATCCACATCAACCTCAAAATTGAGCTTCTCCTGGTAGCGGGTCTTCTGAATAATCAGGTAATGCCGGATCGTCTGAACCTCTTCCCGGATGGAGATTACCGGACGGCCGTTGCTCAGGACGCCCCGGTAAAAGAGGGAGACCGATTTTGCCAGATTATAGGCATCATCGTTGCGTCCCAGCTGAGTCAGGGAGGAGATACTCTCCAGGGTATTGTACAGAAAATGGGGATTGATCTGGGACTGCAGGGCCATGAGTTCCAGTTCCCGTTCCCGCTGGTGATGAATATAGACCCGGTCCATGAGGTCCGACATTCTGCGGAGCATATGGTTGAAGGCCCCGGTCAGTTCGCCTATCTCATCCCGCCGGTCCTCCTCAAGCCGGATGGAAAGATCCCCGGAAGCGGCATCGCTCATGGAATCCGACAGGGAGACGATGGGCTTCGATATTCCCCGGGCGATCAGAAAAGCGAAGGCCAGCTCCAGACCGACCCCCAGGGCTCCGATGATGTATACCAGCCGGGTAAAACGCAGCCCGAAGGCCAGGAGTTCCGTCAGGGGGACTATACCGATGATGGTCCAGTTGAGCCTGTCTATCCGCCGGGACAGTACCAGGAGGTCCCCCTCATCGGTCCGCTGGATTCTGCCCTGCTGATAGCCCTCCCCGATCCAGGACAGGTAGGAATCGTTCAGAAGGTCCGCAAAGGGCCCCCGGAACCTCATCTCCGGATAGATCAGGGAACCGCTGTTATCCACCACCATGAAGCGTCCCGTGCGTCCGTAGTCCAGATGGCTGTACAGGGAGGAAAATATGGAATCGCTGACGCTCATCTGGAGTATGCCCAGGATTTCACCGCTTTCTTCACGGACAATGCTGCGCAGCATGGTGAGTCCCACAATCCCCTTGTTCATCCCCGAGTAACCGTGTTTTCCCAGATCCAGCCAGATATTCCGGCCGCTGTTCAGGGTGATCAGGTCCACCATCTCCCGGGGCAGCAACGGCGAAGTGGAAAAGCTGTCGTCCGAGACGCTTCCGACCCCTACCCGGACCCCTTCGCTGGTATACAAGGTCAGACCGTTGATAACGTTTCGCAGATAGGTGATCTTCTGCAGGGCGGATCGCACCAGAAAATAGTGGTCCGTGTTTTCTCCCGGGTCTGTATCCTGCAGCTTGCTCAGCACAGCCTGAACAGTCTCATCGTGGGAGACCGTGGCCCCGGCCTCCTCTATGCTGTTAAGAACACCGTTCAGGCTCTGGATAATGATATCCATGCTCTGTTTTGTTGTTTCCGAGGTTCTCTGGATCAGCATGTCCGAGGCAACCTTGTTGGCCATATATACGGTAACACCGATCAGAAGGATTATAATGAGAAAATTGGGCAGATAGATCTTTTTGCTGATCGACAGGTCCCGGTACCAGCCGGAAAGACCACTGAATACGCGCTTCACAGGCTTATCATAGCATAGAAGGAGAAGGGTGTGACTCTGAAAAAAACTACTCCCCCTGCCTGTAAAGAGAAAGCAGTTCCTCTTCGCTTCGCTCCACTTCAGGACTCGCCCCGGCGGCAAAGTTTTCCGCATACTCCCTCAAAAGGCGCCTGTATGCAGGATCCAGGGACTCATAAAAATCAGTATTCACCATTAATCGGTACCGGGGAATATGGTACTCCGGGACAAGCAGCTCCTCCGTCCAGCGGTCCCAGTCCTGGTGATACCACTCAAAGATATCCAGATCGATATAGGCGAAACGACCGTTCCGGGCTTCCCGCTGCAGCACGGTTTCGGAGAGAACAAGAGTTTCAATTCCTGCCTGAAGGGCGGGTATAACCCGGTCCTCCCGTAAAGCCAGTACATTGGAATTCTCCGGGAGGGGATCCTTGATTTTCCATACATGCCTGGCGGGACCTGCCGTCGTTGCCAGGGTGAAACTCTTTTGGAATTCCCCATCGCCGCGAATCAGACAGATTTCCAGGGTTCCTTTCTCGAGACCTCTCAGAAGCTGATCCTCAGGTCCGAGACCGCCGTCGGGGTAGAGTTCCACAATCAGTTGAAGACGTGTGGCGGTTTCCAGGGGAGCGGCAAAATCCTGACTGAGACTCTGGTGCAGAGGATGATAACGCGGGAGTCCGTGGGCAACCTTGATTACCCTGAAGTCCTGGTCTCCCCCAAGGTCCCGATGAATCCGGCCTCCCTCCACTATCGAGGTTCCGCCGGGCAGAGGAAGATAGGGCAGAAAAACCAGAAAGGCAAGGCTGTATATCAGAAGTATCACCATGATACCCAGCAGTATGGGAACAAGGAGGCCGGATTTCATGACAGGACCTCCCTTTTAGCAGCCTCGAGCTTCCTGTATTTGCCGGGAGGGATCCTTTCATACTTTTTAAACACCCGGATAAATGTCTGAAGGCTGGAGAAACCAGTCCTGAGGGCCACCTCGCCCACCGGGAGATTCGGGTCACGCAGGTATTCCCTGGCCCTCTCCACACGGCTGCGATTCAGGTAGTCAATATAGTTTGTCCCGAAGTATTCCTTGAAGATACGACTTACATAACTCGGACTCAAACCCACGGCGTCACCGATATCTATAAGAGATACTTCCGGTTTATCCAGGTTCCGGTCAAGATAATCGGCTATGCGCTGTGCGTTGGGGGCTGTTCTGTCCGTCTTTTCCGCCTGAATCAAAGCGGCGGTATCCCTGCAGACAGACAGGAGCCATTCACGCAGCTCCGCCAGGGTCTCTTTTTCCTGATACTCCCTGTACAGGGAAGCTTGTGCAGACGGTGACGACTCCCCGGAAAAGGGCATATGCTTTTCCCGAATCTCCATAAGAGAGTAAACGCTTTCCTCAAGGATCCGCCGGCAGAGGCCGGCCTCCATTCCGGGGCACAGTGTAAACTGCTGAAACAGACTGTCCAGAAGAAACTCCAGATCACCGCTGTTTCCGGCTTTGACACAGGCAATCAGATTCCGTTCGGCTTCCATTGCAGGTGAAAGCTTCTGCGCGAGTCCCCGGGCATCGTCATACTGATGCACCGAGGCGTATCCGGAAAGAAATCTCTGCTCCGCCGCTCCGCGGGCCTGCCGGTACGACAGGTGCAGCATGCCCGGACTCTCGCAGCTTCTGCCGATTCCGCAGCTCACGGAAAAGGGAAAATCCCTGCGCACCAGGGCCACAATATCCCCGGCACGATCAAGACAGAAATCATCGTCACAATTCTTAAGAAGACAACAGAGGGTGTCTGCCTCCGTCAGTCCGCTCATCCACAGGGCTTCCGGGCGGAACTGCGCCCTGATCCGTTTATGCATGGCATCCTTTACAAGGCGCAGGGATACCGGGTCCCGGGAATGCCGGAGTTTTTGATATCCGTCGATCCGGAAAACGAGGGCCCGGAGGCTTCCCTCCGGAACGGATAATCCACAGAGATGCAGCATATTCCGAAGATCCGCTTCTTCGCTTTCCCGGTTGAATACCAGCCGGTACAGGGTATGCTCCTGTATAAGCGGTCTGGCGTATTCCAGGATCGCCGAGGAATTCCCCAGCTGTTCCAGGGGATAGTAGAGCCGCCTGGAAACCCGAAGACCGATCAGCAGCAGAAGGAGAAGGGTCAGTATTATTATAATAAGATTCGCAATCAGCATTCCCCGGGCAAAAGCGATCAGTTCATCCACATCGGATTCACAGGTAAAAACCCAGCGGGTGTGGGGGACCGTATAAAAAGAGACAATACGCCTGGTTTTTTCCTTTTCATGAACAAAGAAGCCCCTGTCTCTGGAAGCTGCGGTTCGGAAAACAGCCTCGTTACCAACGAAGTTACCGATTCGCTCCCCTTCCGGATGTTCCAGGATGTATCCGTCCGCATTCATAACCTGCAGGGAAGCAGGGGTTCCGCCTCCGGTGCTGAAATTTGAGAAGAGGACAGCCGTGTTCAAATTGATTGCAAGTCCTGCGGTTTTATCCCAGGTTCCCACGGGCAGATTGCTCAAGATTGTAATAAGCGAAGAGTTCTTGCCGTTTGAATCCGTCACCATCCGGGTGGGCAGCCTGTTCCGGCCAAGGAAATGACTGTTGAACTGATCGATCCAGGAGGTATCATAAAACACATTGACCCGGGAAACTCCGCTGTTGGAAGCGAGGATGATTCCCTCCCCGGCGGAATAGAGATAAATCGAGGATATGAAATCATAGGAGCCGACAAAGGATGCAAAGATGTCTGTTATACGGGCATGCAGCTGGTAGTCCTCCAGGGAAGGATCAATTACAAAGGAAAGGACATCCGGATTACGGCCGATGACAGAGATGAGGTTCTCCAGTCCCCGGATTTTTTCGTCCACCCCCAGGGCATGGGAAACAAGGGAATCATTCACGGACAGAAGGAAGTTCTCCCGGGCATGCCGGTAGGTCAGATAATTGAAGATCAGGTTCAACACGAGAACCGGGATGACCGCGAAAGACAGGACAGATATGAAAATCCTGGAAAAACGGGAAGGATGAGACAGAGATGAGTCAATCAGCATCGATAATTCCTGCACTGTGCTTTGTGATTATCATCGGACACCGGTAAAGGCCTGTATTTTTGTTACAGGCAGGGGTACGGGAAATCCCTACACCGCTGGGTGCTGCAAAAAGTGCAGTTTTCAGGATGTCCGACAGAAAACCCTATTATACAGAAAAAACAGACCTTGTCATTAAGTGTCATTTTTTGTGATTTCCTGCGGATAGTTAACAATATTTTACTCCGTTGCACCAAATTTATTTTTAAAAAAACTGACCGTTTACAGCTTCTTTTCCGGGCTCCTAAAATCAGAGTCAGACTTCCCCGAGAAAGGACGTCATCATCTTTAACGGAGGTGTTTCGTAATGAAACGTGCTCTTATTGTACTTACTGTCATTGCTGTCCTCACAACAGGCATTTTTGCCGAGGGCTCTTCCGAAGGCGCAGCCGATTCCTACACCCTGCGGCTTTCTCATGTTCTTCCAACTGACCACCAGAACCACAAGACTGCGGTAAAGTTTGCCGAACTGGTCAAGGAAAAGACCGGCGGAAAAGTGAACATCGAAATTTTCCCCGCCGCCCAGCTCGGAAACGAGAAGGAGATTACCGATTCCGTGGCCATGGGTACCCTGGATTTTGCCCTCTGCGGATTTGGTGAGGTAACCAAGCGTTTTCCGGTATCCGGCATCTTCGACGGGCCCTTTGTATTCCGGGACCGCGAACACCTGGCCCAGGTTTACACGAGCGATATCTTCTGGGACATCATGGCGGACATGGAAGAGGTTGGAATACAGATGGTCTCCCCCGGATACTACGGAACCCGTCACGTGACAACCACCGATACGCTGGTCAAAACACCCGCCGACCTGAACGGTCTCAAGCTCCGCTGTCCCGACCAGCCCATGTTCGTGGCGACCACGAAAGCTATGGGTGCCACCCCGACTCCCATGGCCTTTTCCGAGGTCTACCTTGCCCTTCAGCAGGGCGTCGCAGACGGTCAGGAGAACCCGGCGGCAGCCATTACCTCCATGAAGTTCTACGAAGTCCAGAAATACCTGGTAAAGACAGGCCACATCATCTACGGAAACCACATCTTCGGCAGCACCCGGACCCTGTCCAAGCTGCCCCAGGAGCTTCAGGCAGCAATCGCCGAAGCGGGAAAGGAAGTTTCCGGCTGGTGGATCGAACAATCCTTCGCTGACGAGGACGTTCTGCTCAAGGGCCTTGAGGACAAGGGAATGACCATTGTTGAACCGGACAAGGAAGCCTTTGTTTCCGCTGCCCAGTTTATCTACGATGAGTATGAATCAAAATGGGGCGAAGGACTGCTGGAAAAGCTCAGAGCCATTCAGTAACAGAAAAGCGGTAGAATATTACATGCGGCAGGCAGCCGTCCTCCCGGAGGGGACGGCCACCGGCCGTTTATGCCGCCTTACAGGGAGATTGTATGTTTAACAAAACCAGGGGATATCTGGCCTCCTTGGAAACCATATTTCTGATAAGCTGCCTGGGAGTAATGGGAATAGTGCTCTTTGCGCAGGTTGTAACCAGATATGTCTTTCAGACGCCCCTTGTATGGAGCGAAGAGGCCGCCCGATACCTTCACGTATGGATTGCCCTTTTCGGCATCCACTTTGGACTGCGTCAGAATGCCCACATCCGGGTCACCTTTTTTTACGACCGTATGCCGGGAAAAATAAAGGGTCTCGTCCGTGTTTTCTCGGATCTTGTCATCCTTGCCACCATCGGCGTCTACCTTCCCGGTTCCGTCATTTTTATACAGGACCAGGCGACAATCGTTTCCTCCGCCATGGAGGTCAATATGGGCCTGGTGTACATTCCATCTTTCATCGGTTTTTTCGTGGCATTCCTCTATTTTCTGGTGCAGACCCTTCAGTCCGTCCACCTTGTATTCAGCGGGCATCCTGAGGATGTCCCCGCCCTGGAAGAGACGCCTGCAACCATTGTCCAGGGAGGTCAGGACCAATGCTGATTCTCTTCGGAATCTTTTTCCTTCTCCTCATCGCGGGAGTACCCATAGCTTTCTGTCTTTTTTCCAGTTCCATAATTTACATGCTGATTTACGATCTTCCCATCCAGATGGCCGCTGCGAAACTCGTTGCCGGCCCGGATTCGTTTCCCCTTCTGGCCATCGCCTTTTTTGTTCTCGCCGGGGCAATCATGAACTCCGGAGGGATCACAAAGCGAATCTTTTCCTTTGCGGAACACCTGGTGGGACACCTGACCGGAGGCCTGGGGCATGCGAACGTACTGGCCTCCATCATCTTTTCCGGCATGTCAGGTTCAGCAGCAGCCGATGTGGGAGGCCTGGGTGCAATCGAACTTCAGGCCATGCGGGAATCCGGCTACAGTGAAGACTTCAGCCTGGCGGTAACCGGAGGCTCCTCCATTATCGGACCGATTATTCCTCCCAGTATTCCCGCAGTCGTCTTCGGCGTCGCTTCGGGGGTATCCATCGGACGACTCTTCGTGGCGGGGATTATTCCCGGGTTCCTGATGGCCGCAGCCATGTCCGTTCTGATCTATTTTCAGTGCCGCGGCTACGATCATCTGAAACGCAAACGTGCCGGCATCGGTGAGATCGCCCGGGCTTTCAAGGTCTCCTTTTTCCCCCTCCTTACCCCGGTAATCATCATGGGGGGGATAATCGGGGGAGTATTCACCCCCACGGAAGCAGCAATAATAGCAGTATTTTATGCCCTGATCCTCGGTTTCGCCTATAAGGCAATAAGCCTCAGGGACCTGCCGCGCTTCCTTGTGGAGACCCTCAACACGACCATCGGAATCCTCTTTATTATCGCCTCCGCCAGCCTCTTTGCCTGGGTGCTGACCATATCCCAGTTTCCCCAGAACTTTGCCCTTACCTTTATGGGGCTCGTGAGCAATAAATACGTGGCCCTTATTCTGCTTAACCTATTCCTCCTGATTGTCGGCTGCTTCATGGAGACGACCCCGGCGCAGATGATCCTGGTCCCCATACTCCTGCCCATCTTTGTCTCCCTCGGAGTAGATCCGGTACACTTCGGTATCATCATGATTCTAAACCTTATGATCGGCCTGATGACACCACCCCTGGGACTGGTTCTGTATGTCTTATCCAGTGTCTCCAAAGTTCCCATTGAAAGACTTTCGAAAACCGTATTACCTTATGTTATAGTTATAGGGATAGTTCTACTTTTCGTTACCTATATTCCGCAGATCGTTCTGTTCCTGCCGAATCTGATTTACGGTCAGGGCTAAACGAAAGAGAGGAGATTACTGATGTTACAAACACGACTGCCAGAAGCATATACCGTCGAATACCGGGACGTTCCGGTACCGGAAATCGGTCCGGAGGAGGTGCTGATAAAGGTCAAGCGCTTCGGTATCTGCGGGTCGGATATCCAGGTCTATCACGGACAGCACAAGTACATGACCTTCCCCGTGGTCCAGGGACACGAAGCCGCGGGTACCCTGGAGAAGATCGGCGACAAGGTATCCGGGCTCAAAGTCGGACAGGCCGTTACCGTGCAGCCCCAGATTTTCTGCGGGGTCTGCCAGCCCTGTAAGTCCGGGCATCCCAACGTCTGCCAGAACCTGAGGGTCTACGGTGTACACACCGACGGACTGGGCCAGGAGTACTTTGCAGTCCCGGCAGAAAAGATCATACCCCTGCCCGAGGGCTGCTCTTTTGACGACGGCGCACTGATAGAGCCAATTACCGTAGGCGTGGGGGCCGTCCGGAGATGCGGCGATGTCAAGGACAGGAATATCTGCATTCTCGGAGCAGGACCCATCGGCAATTTTACCGCCCAGGTCGCCCAGGCAAAGGGCGCACAGGTCATGGTAACAGACATCAATCAGAAAAAGCTCGATCTCGCCGCTTCCATGGGAATAAAGAACACCATCAACACGGAAAACAGGGATCTCAAGACCTGCATCGCCGATGTGTTCGGACCCGCCGGGGCGGACATAATCATCGACTGCGCCGGCGCCCCGGCAAGCCTGACCTCCGCGATCAAAAGCGCCCGGCCTGCATCGAAAATCGTCATTGTGGCGAACTTCAAGGTTCCGGTGGAGGTGGAGATACCCCTGATCCAGCGCCAGCAGATAGACGTTCTGGGAGTAATGATGTACATCAAGGAGGATTTCTTTACCGCCGTGGACCTGGTCAGCCAGGGAAAAGTAACAACGGAGGGAATCATCTCCGAGTATTTTGATATCAGCAAGCTGAAAGAGGCCTACGAATACATCGATGCCAACCGGCTGGATGTAAACAAGGTAATGATGACCTTCGGGGAATAGCCCGCCCATCCTTCCGATTGCAGCCCTCCCCGAAGCACCGGGGAGGGCTTTTTCTTGCCCCGGGTCTCCCAGCTCGCTATATTCTCTTTATGAGCAGTATAATCAGGGTTGAAGGGCTCACGAAAAACTACGGCTCTCTGACCGCGGTGGATCATGTCTCCTTCGCTATTGAAGAGGGCATATGCTTCGGACTTCTCGGCCCCAACGGCGCGGGCAAGACCACTACAATCGAGATGATGGAAGGAATCCTCGCCCCCACGGAGGGGACTATACTGTTCCGGGACCAGGCTATCGGGGCCAATTTTCACGAGCGGGTGGGAATCCAGTTTCAGCACACCGCCCTGCAGGAGTTCATCACCGTCGAGGAGACCCTGAAGCTATTCTCTGCTCTCTACATCAGGCACCGGGACCTGGAGGAGGTTATCGAGATCTGCAGCCTCCGGGACATACTCAAGCAGGACAACCGCAAACTCTCCGGCGGTCAGCGGCAGCGTCTGCTTCTGGCTCTGGCCCTTGTCAACGATCCGGAACTGGTTTTCCTGGATGAACCCACGACGGGCCTTGACCCTCAGGCACGGCGTAACTTCTGGTCCCTCATCGAGAAGATCAGGGCGGAGGGAAAGACGATAATCCTGACCACCCACTATATGGACGAAGCTCAGGAACTCTGCGACGATATCGCCATAATGGACCATGGGCATATCATTGCCCGCAACTCGCCGGAGAATCTGCTCTCCGCCCATTTTGAGGGCGTTCTGGTGCGGCTTCCCTGGGAGGAATCCCAGCCGCTCCCCTTTCCCGAGAACGTTCGGCGGATTAACAATCACATCGAGATTCACTCCCAAGATGTTGACAAGACCCTTCATGAGCTGATCCACGCGGGGGTACACCTTGAAGGGCTCTCCATTCACGCCCCCGACCTGGAGGACCTCTTTCTCAAGCTGACGGGATCCTCCCTTCGGAGCTGACAATAAGGAAACTGAATATGCGAAAATTTCTTGCCCTGCTGCACGCACGGAATATGGAATTTCTTCGGGACCGGGCAACCCTCTTCTGGAACCTGGTTTTTCCCCTCTTTCTTGTCTTCGGCTTCGCCTTCGCCTTTTCCGGCGGAACCGAATACCTTTTTAAAGCCGGAGTCCTGGGAAATGCCCCGAAGGCTGAACCCTTCATGCAGGAGGAGTATGTCGAGTTCGTTCCCTACGACGAGGCGGACAAGGCGGCGGAAAAACTGCGGCACCACCAGATCGACCTGCTCATCGACTTCGACTCCGGAACCTACCTGGTGAACAGGGAATCCCCCAAGGGGAAGGCCGCGGAGAAACTGCTTCTCGCAAGTCCCGGTTCCCCCCTGGAGCGAAGGGAGGTCAGCGGCAAAGCTATCCGATACGTGGACTGGCTCGTCCCGGGAATAATCGGCATGAACATGATGTTCTCATGTATCTTCGGGGTGGGATGGGTAATCGTGCGCTACCGCAAGAACGGTGTGCTCAAACGGCTCAAGGCGACGCCGGTACGGGCCATCCAGTTCATCCTGGCCCAGCTTTTTTCCAGGCTCTACATCGTGCTTATAACCGCAGCCATAGTATACGCGGGCAGCAACCTTATCCTGGACTTTATCATGCTCGGATCATACCTTGATCTTTTACTGGTAACCGCCCTGGCTACCCTGTGCATGATCAGCTTCGGCCTGATTTTCGCTTCCCGTCTCAAGAGCGAGGAGCTTGCAGACGGACTTATGAACCTGGCGACCTGGCCAATGATGGTTTTTTCCGGGGTATTCTTCTCCATGGAAGGGACTCCCCAGGTTCTGCAGTGGATCGCCCGGGCCTTTCCCCTGACCCACTACATCGAGGCGGCCCGGGCAATCATGCTTGACGGTGCCGGCCTTGTGCAGGTAGCCCCGAACCTCATGATCCTTGCGCTTCTCTCCGCCCTTTTTCTGGGCATAAGCGCTCTCAGTTTCAAATGGGAATAGCAGCGGCCTGATAGAGAAATCCCGGGGCAAACCTCGCGACAGAGGTAATTCTGTCCACGCGATCTTCTGCGATCAATATCCGGAATTACTGATATTCTTCCTCGATATGAATTGATTTTCCGCCGGGAATTTCTTATTTATTACATAATTAGTCAAATTAATACGACGCGAGGAGTACTATGAATATTACATCTGCAGCCGACGGAATTTACAGACTTTCCGCAAACGCGGAGGATATACTTTTTGAAGGTCTCTGGCCGATCCCCAACGGGGTTTCCATGAACTCCTACATTGTTCAGGGGGAAAAGACAGCCATCATCGACGGTGTATGCGGCTGGGACGGGGTTCCCCAGACACTCTTCAGCCAGTTCGAGCAGGCCGGTATCGATGTGAACTCCATCGATTACGTGGTGATCAATCACATGGAACCCGACCATTCGGGCTGGCTGGAGGACTTCCGGAAGATCCGGCCGGATTTTACCATAGTCACCAGCAAAAAAGCCGTTCCCATGCTGGAATCCTTCTATGGAATACACAACAGGGTAATCGAGGTGGGAGACGGCGACTCCCTTGACCTGGGCGCAGGGCGGGTCCTGGCCTTCGCGGAGATTCCCAACGTTCACTGGCCGGAAACCATCGCGACCTTCGACACCCTCTCCGGGACCCTCTTCTCCTGCGACGCCTTCGGCTCCTTCGGGGCGATCAGCGACGCTCCCTATGACGACCAGCTCTCCGCTGAACAGATCGAGTTCTTCGAGGCCGAAGCGGTACGGTACTATGCGAACATTGTCGCGGCCTTTTCCACACCGGTAAAAAAAGCGATTGAAAAGTGCGGAACCCTTCCCATCAGGATCGTGGCCCCCGGCCATGGAATCGTATGGCGCAGGGACCCCCACAAGATAATCAATGATTACCGCCGGTACGCGGAATATCAGAAAGGACCTGCCAGGGATGAGGTAACCCTGATCTGGGGATCCATGTACGGGATGACGGAAAAGGCCGTGGGCCCCGCCGTTGAAGCCATGGAAGCGGAGGGAGTCAAAGTCCATGTACACCGGGTTCCCGAGTCCTCCTGGGGCGACATTCTGGCCTCGGTATGGACATCCACCGGGGTGGTCCTGGCAATGCCCACCTACGAGTACAAGATGTTCCCCCCCATGGCGGCTGTCCTGGACGAGCTGGGGAAAAAGAGGGTTCAGAACCGCAAAGCCTTCCGCTTCGGTTCCTACGGCTGGTCCGGAGGCGCCCAGAAAGAGCTGGACGAGATTATGGAACGCTTGAAGATGAAATGGGAGTTCCTCGAACCCCTGGAGTTCAAAGGCAGCCCCGATGAAGATCATCTGACAGAGATCCGCTCCCGCTGCCGGGAACTTGCACGGGAGGTAAAAAAGATCGCCGCTGCATCCCCGGTTTAGCTACCGGGGATTGCTGTTCCCGGAATTCACGAAAGTTAATTGACATTAACTCACTCCTCCGGTATAGTTAGGTAAATCTAACTTATTTCGGAGGACCATACCCATGAGACATTCCGATGGCAATACGATGATGACCCTGCGGACCCCCGCAGATCTCCGGACCGGCCGCAGCTGCCGGGTCAGCGCCCTGGGAAAAGGGCGGAGTTTCAGGGCCCGCATGGTATCCCTGGGAATCCGCCCGGGAGCGATACTCACCGTTGTCGGCGGACACGGAGCGGGTCCCAGGCTCCTTCAGGTGGGACCTCAGCGTGTGATGATCGGAGCGGAGATGGTCCGTCATATCTTTGTAACGGAGGAACCATACAATGAATAAAGACCGGACCCTGCATCTGGCGCAGATGCGCCCCGGCGAGACTGCGGTAATTACCGGTTACCTGGCGGGAGGCCGGGACTACCGCAGAAAGCTTCTCTCCTTCGGGCTGACCGCAGGCACCAGGATAACCCTGCTCAAGACGGCCCCCCTGGGGGATCCCGTGGAGATCTCCGTACGGGGCTACTCCTTGAGCCTGAGAAAAACCGAAGCGGCGGTACTGGAATTGAGGGGTGATGCATGAGCGCCACACTTACACGCATGAAGACCATCGCCCTTGCGGGAAACCCCAACTGCGGAAAAACAACGATCTTCAACGCCCTTACCGGATCCAGTGCCAAGGTGGGAAACTGGCCCGGTGTTACCGTGGAGCGTCGGGAAGGACGCCTTAAAGGAAGCTCTGCTGAAACAGCCGTTGTGGACCTTCCGGGGATCTACTCCCTCTCCGCCGAATCCGAGGACGAAAGGGTTGCCCGGGACTTTATCATAAGCGGCAGCGTGGATCTGGTAATCAGCATTGTCGATGCCGCCAACCTGGAACGCAACCTCTTTCTCACATCCACAATTCTGGAGAGCGGCATACCCACCGTGGTGGCCCTGAACATGATGGACGCGGCGAAAAAGAAGGGAATACGCATCGACCTCAAGGCGCTCTCTGATGAACTCGGCTGTCCGGTGCTTCCCCTTTCCGCCATACAGCCTGAAAGCCTGAAGAATTTCAGGAACGAACTGGACAGAACACTGAGCAGCGGTATCCCGGCTCCGAAGACCCGGATTAAATACAGCCCGGAAATCGAAAGCACCATTGGAAGCTGGTCGAAGAAACTCTCCGGTCCGGCCTCGGAACTGGGAGTCACCGACAGATTCATTGCACTGTCCCTGCTTGAGGAAGACCCCTTCATAACGGAACATTTTGGTCCCCTCCTCGGAGAAGAGGAGATTGAAAAGGCCCTTTCATCCATCGGTGATCTGGCGGGGACTACCGTGGATATGCTCATTGCCGACAACCGCTACTCCTGGATAAACTCCCTGTGCAATACAGCGACAAGCAGGAAGGAGGAGGGAACAAAGAGAGCCTCCAGGGGAGGACTGGATGCCATCCTGCTGCACCGCTTTCTCGGAATCCCGATCTTTCTGGGGGTCATGTACCTGGTTTTCTGGTTTACCATGGCCGTGGGGGGATCATTCATCGATTTCTTTGACATCCTTTTCGGCGGAATCTTTGTAGACGGCCTGGGGACCCTGATGGCAGGCCTGGGGAGCCCCGAATGGCTGACAGCCATAATCGCCGGAGGTATCGGGGGCGGAATTCAGACCGTATCCACCTTTATTCCCATCATCTTTACCATGTTCCTCATGCTCGCGCTTCTGGAGGATTCGGGATACATGGCCCGGGCCGCCTTCGTTATGGACAAGGCCATGCGGGCGATCGGACTTCCCGGCAAGGCCTTTGTCCCCATGCTGGTGGGTTTCGGCTGTACCGTCCCTGCGATCATGGCCACCCGGACCCTGGAGTCGAAACGTGACCGTTTTATGGCCATCTTTATGACTCCCTTCATGTCCTGCGGCGCACGGCTTCCTGTCTATGCCCTCTTTACCGCGGCCTTCTTCGGGAACCTTGCCGGGGGAGTGGTATTCTCCATCTACCTGGCGGGGGTACTTCTGGCGGTCCTTACGGGGCTGCTTCTCAAACACACCCTCTTCAAGGGAAAGCATACACCCTTTGTTATGGAGCTTCCCGCCTATCACAGCCCCAGAATGGGACACATCATGAACAGTGCGTGGAGACGGCTGAAGATCTACATGTTCAGGGCCGGAAAGGTAATAATCCTGGTGGTTCTTCTTCTTTCGGTACTGAATTCCTGGGGAACCGACGGGACCTTCGGCAACGAGGACTCGGAGGAGTCGGTACTCTCTGTCATAGGAAAAAGCATAACCCCCGTATTCACTCCCATGGGAATTGTGCAGGAGAACTGGCCGGCTACGGTCAGCCTTTTTACAGGGCTCTTTGCCAAGGAGGCTGTTGTGGGGACCCTGAACGCCCTCTACTCCCAGGAAAGCTTCGGAGGTGAAGAACCTGCAGAAGACGAAGAACCCTGGAGTCTGGCTGCCCTTACTGTCGAGTCCCTGGCCAGCATCGGTGAGAACCTGTCCGGGGTCCTGGATGGGCTGCTTGATCCCCTCGGTCTGGGGCTCATCTCCTCGGATGCCGATTCTCTGGCAGAGGAACTGGAAACCGATGACAGTGTATTCACCGGCTTACGGGACAATTTCAGCCCCGTCAGCGCCTATGCCTTCCTGCTCTTCATTCTCATCTACTTCCCCTGCGTGGCGGCCCTGGGTGCTGCGGTTCAGGAGACAGGAAAGGGCTACGGTACGGTGCTGGTCACCTACCTGACTCTCCTGGCATGGATTATCTCGACCCTGGTTTTCCAGATCCTCGAAGGAGGCTCCCTGCTCTGGATTACGGTGGCTCTGCTTCTTCTGGCTGGCATCTTTGTCAGTTTCACCCTTATGGGACGCGGACGGGAACGGCTACGCTATCCCGGCTGACAGTAGCCCTGGAATCAGAAATACTCAAGAATATCGCCACGCCTTCAAACACAGGGCGGGGCGATTCATTTTTTTAAGGCAGCTCTAAAAACTGCCCTTAGATGGAACAAAGATGGATATTGCGGTATTATCTGAACCAGACATGAAGAACACCGGAGACCTCGCGCTGCAGGAGTTGCATAAGCGCTTTCCCGCAGCCCTGGATTATCTGACAACAATCTTCCTGATCGACAGGGAATACGGAAAGGTTGCAAACAGTAAACTCGCCGCCCGCCTGGGAGTCTCAAAACCGGCGGTCAGCCAGGCTGTCGGCCGGCTGAAGCGCCACCACCTCGCGGACCAGGACTCCTACGGAACCATCCGGCTTACCCCGGAGGGCAGGATCTATGCGACCCGCATACTGAAGCGGCACTATCTGATAGAGCATCTCCTGATCCTGCGCCTGGACTACCCCTGGGACAAGGCCGACGATGAGGCCCTCAGGCTCCAGGCTGCCATATCGGAAGAGTTCGCCGCTCATCTTTTCGAGACCTTTGGGCGTCCCGACACATGCCCTCACGGGAATCCCTTTCCCGGCAGCCCCAGGGAGAAGGAGCTTCTGGATGCACCGAGGTTGAGTGAGGCCCGTGAAGGTTGCAGGACTGTTCTGTTGCGCATCACCGAAGAGGGGGAAGCCGTCGAAGGACTCCTCCATTTCTGCAATGAAAATCAGCTGCGCCCAGGGCGGGAACTTGAGATTTTGAAGAAAGCCGGAGACAATGTTCTGCTGGGCTGCTGTGAGGGCAGAACCATTACAATCCCTCAAGGATATGCCGTACATCTCAGGTACAGGGCGCTTCAGGACTGATCAGGTCTTGACCATTTCGACATAACCTGTGAAATTCCCGGGTATGATCCGACGATTTCTGCTTATTGCTCTCCTGTGCCTGCCGAGCATACTCACGGCCCATCCGCACATGTTTATCGATACCCGCCTGAAAATCGGCATTGAGGGGAACAGCCTCAGACAGGTCGAGATTACATGGTACTTTGACCCCATGTTTACCGCATCAATTGTCGGAGACTTCGACGGCGACCGTAACGGCGTATTCACTCCTGAAGAGACCAGGGAGGTACAGGAATATGCATTTTCCAATCTTGAAAACTACGACTATTTCACCTTCCTCGAGCTGAACGGAACGACCCATGTACCCCGGCGAATAGAGAACTTCAGGGTCTTCGTGGAAAACCGGCAGCTTGTCTACCGTTTCTCCATTCCCTTTGACCTGGAGCTTAAGGAGAAGAAATTCGCCATAGCCATTTATGATGAAACCTATTTCTGCGACATTCTCTTTCACGAAGAGGCCCCGGTTGAGTTTCAGGGCACCAGGCCGGCAGGCTGGGAGATAGTCGAGAACAGGGACAGGAGCATTAATTACGGCGGACCGGTCTCAGTCTCCAGGGAGGGCAAAGAGTATTCGGGTACCGCCTTTCCCCAGCAGCTCCAGGTCTCTCTGAGATAGAATATGACCAGACGAGCGCTGATCCTGCTGGCACTCCTTGCGGGATGCACGGCCATATTTCCCCAGAGCAATCCCTTTCTCTCCTCCGGTAATGGCAGCACCAGGGAAGAACCTGAAACCCGGGTCACAACCCCCGCAGCCCCGAGGCCTTCAAATCCAGTGCTTGCCCGCATATCCGCCGTACAGAGGAGACTTCAGCGCAGGATCTCATCTTCCCTCGAGAAAGCCTCGTCAGGGGAAGATCCCGCAGCCCTGTTGGTGCTTGCCGGCCTCGCCTTCCTCTACGGATTCATTCACGCCCTTGGACCGGGACACCGGAAAACGGTACTCCTGGGATACTTCCTCGGAGAAAAAGCCCGTCCCGCCGCCGGAATCGCCACGGGTATCCTCCTGGCCCTTGCCCATGCCGGAAGCGCCCTGATACTGGTAGGGGGATTTTCATGGCTGGCGGTCAATTCAATGCTTGTCTCCATAAACCGGGCGGAGCAGTACCTCTACCCGGCCACATACGGCATAATAAGCCTGCTGGGTATCTGGATGCTTGTGCAGGGAATCCGGGAGTTCCGCGGCCGCGAACACGCAGGTTCCGGGCGCTCCGTCAATGCCGGTACCGGCGGGATTATACTCTCGGGACTGGTACCCTGTCCCGGGGCTTCGGCCATAATGATTTTTTCCATCGCCTCCGGAGGCATCTGGATCGGGATTATCGCGGTGCTTGCCATGTCCCTGGGAATGGGAATTGTGCTGGCCGGAATCGGACTCGTGAGCATTCTCTTTCGCGGAAGGATAGCCACCCTTATCAATGATGGGAATACCGGGAGGCGACTGGAACTAGTCCTCCATATGGGAGGGGGAATCCTCGTCGCCGGCTTCGGGCTCCTGCTTCTGGCGGGAAGCCTTTGAGGCTGAGCCGTTCTTTATTCTCGCAGAAATCTCCTCGAGAATTTCATCATAGCCTCCCGGGACATGGGGTTTTATACAGGGACTGCAGTCCTTGACCCCATCTTCGGTCAAAGTGTAGCTCCCGCCGCAGTCGGGGAACCAGTAGAGGGGGCAGAAACAGAAGAGGCAGTTTATCTCTTCAATCCCTTTGTGGCAGGGATAATACCTGCATTTCCGGTTGCTGAACCAGCGATAGCTTTCCTTCTGCATAGATAAAGGCAGTATACTCAGACCCTCTCTTCGTATGCAACGGGGCCCAGTCGGAGTTCCCAGCGGGTTCCCTCGTCCCTCGTATACTCCATATGGCCATTCAGCTGGGTTTCCACGATACTGTAGACAAGTGCCAGACCGAGGGTTTTCGATGACAGGGGATCAAAATCCTTCGGTAGTCCTACACCGTTATCGCTGAGGGTAAGAAGGATTCCCTCTCCCTGAATATTCCGCAAGCCGATTTCAATCCAGCCTGTCTCTCCTTTCGGAAAGGCATGCCTGACGGCATTTACCAGAAGTTCATTCACAACAAGACCAAGAGGTACCGCGACATCGACAAGACTATCAACTGATTCGAGATTATAGCGGAAGCGGATCCCCTTTGTTTCATCGTCGAAGGTGCTGCGGACAAGTTCGGTGAGCTCAAGAATATACTCCTTCAGATCTATTCTTGACAGGTTCTCCGACTCATACAGACGATGATGCACCAGAGCCATGGAGTGAATCTTGGCTTCTATATCCTGGAGAATATCCTGCATATTCACATCTTCGAGGCCTAATCGGCGCATGGCGACCATGGAGGCAATAACCTGCATCGTGTTCTTCGTTCGATGGTACAGTTCCCGAAGCAGGGTACTCTTTTCGTTGAGAGCCCGTTCAAGCTGGCGTCGTACCATTACGGCATCTGTTATGTCCCGGGAGATCCCACAGATACCGATAATCTCTCCCGCGTCATCCCTGACCGGGACCCTGATGGTCTCCAGATTCCGCTGCCGTCCGGCGGAATCCCGGATATTTTCTTCACGGCAGGGCTCTCCCTCCAGGACCTTGCTTTCAATGCGTCGGCTGTCCCGGGCATCCTGCAGATCAAAAAGGTCTTCATCCGTGAGCCCGATGAGTTGGTCCCTGTCCCTGCCCGTGAACTGCAGGTATGCCGAATTGGCGTGAGTATAAAAGAGATTCCGGTCTTTCAGGAATATCATATCCTCCGCTGACTCGATAATCGCATTGAGCCGGGCGTCCCTGCGCTGCAGCTCATCCAGGGCTTCCTTTTTTTCGGTGATATCGATGACGGTTCCTTCTGCAGCGATTACTTCTCCCGATTCATTCAGTATGGTTCTGGTCCTGTCCTCCACCCAGTAGATCCGGCCTTGAGGATCTACGAGACGGTACTCCTGGGTAAACCCCTCCCTCTTTTCCCGAACAGCCTGTTCCACTTCCCCGGAGACCCGTATCCGGTCCATGGGATGGACGATGTCTCCGTACAGCACGCTTCCATCCAGAAAATCCCCGGCCCTGTAACCAAAGCGGCTGACATTCTCACTTACATAGGAGACGGGCCAGCCCCTGGAAAGCTCCCAGCGAAACAGTACAATGCGGCTGTTGCGTACGATCTTGTCAGCCTTGAGGAGCCTCCGGGCCATCTCTTCCCGTTCGTCTCGGACATCCAGGGAATGCAGGGCATAGGCTATATCCTCTCCCAGAGCATCCAGGAGTTCTTCTTCAACCTTGTCTCCGAAGAATAGAGAAGGAAGAGATACAGTGAGAAATCCGAAGAACCGGCCCATGTACATAAGAGGAACAGAATACGCACATCTGTCCTTGTAACTCCCCGCAAGGGGACAGTGAAGACACGACTCTGAAGGACTCATCACCGAGTAGGCCGACTCTCTTTCCATGGCATATCGTCCGCAATCCGGCAGATCTCCCGATTCCAGCAGTTTAATCATCGGCAAGGAGGACTCTCCGAGCCCGGACTCGAAGAAGTTGGAAAAGCTTCCGTTCTGATCGAACAGGGCTATCCAGGCATTATAGTAGCTCCGGGTCTCGGTAAGGGTCCCGCATATCCGCCGCATCATGGAGCTCCGCTCCGACTCCCGGACAATCAGCTGGTTCACCCGGCCTACAGCCTCAAGAACACGGTTAATCTGAGCCAGACGGGCTTCCGCGGTATCCCGTCTCTGGATTTCCGCCCGCAGTTCCGCCGTGCGAAGGGCAACCTGACGGCGCATAAGCTGAACCCACAACAATGCGGCTGCTGCAACAAGCAGAAGCGGACCCACCACATAGGAGGCATAACGTAGAGCGTCCGGCATCTCTATTGCCCTGGGTTCGAGAGGACCAATCCACCTGTCGTAGAGTTTCCGATATTCTCCCCTCTGTTTGAGAATACTCAGCCCCTCAATGAATGCGGTCAGCAGCTCCCTGCGGCCCTCGGGCACCGCGAAGCAGTATTCCGTCTCGTGGTAAAGGTCTCCACCCGCTTCTATTCCCTGTATACCCTGCTCTTTCAGATAATAGAGAATGGGGAGACGGGCTCCGGCGAGGTAATCCCCCCGGCCATCGGAAAAAAGAGTCAAAGCCTGGGCCAGAGAGTCGGTCCTGATCAGGCCGGCTGAAAAGCCTTCCGCACTCAGATGATCATCCATAATGTCACCGCGCATTACGATTATGCTTTTCCCTGTCAGATCACTGAGGGTTGATGCCGCAGGTCCGCCGGAACGGTTAAAGAGGGTCTGATGGATCTCAGCAAAGGGCTGGGAGAAATCGACCTTGAGGTCCCGTTCACTGCTGAAAAACATTCCTGCAGCGGCATCGATTTCTCCTGCTTCCAGCTGGGACCGGATCTCTATCCAGGGGGCAACGCGCAGTTCCGCCTTGAATCCCATAACTTCCGCAATCGCCCTGGTCAGGTCAATGGAAAACCCCACGGTCTCCCCTGTATCGCCGGTAAATGAAAAGGGGGGATAATCGGTCTCACAGACGATTACATGAACCGTCTTTTCCGCGTCGGATAGATCCCGGGCAAAGACGGGGGCAATCAGAAGGAGGATCAGAAACAGATGAATCCCAGCTCGTTTAAACTGCAATTCCTTCGCGCAAGGCATCGGTCGTTCCTCCCTGGAATAGTATAGATACACCCCGGAGCATTCGCAAATCTCCACGGGCGGAAAACTTCCCCGCGGGGTATTGGCATCCACCGGGGCAAAGGGGTAATCTACACGCCGCAGAAGAATTGGAGGCATCCATGCGTTTTATTCCCGAAAACTCTTCAGTTGTCTATTCCCGTCATCAGCATACAAAAACCCCGCAGTCCCTGTCCGGACGCTGGCCCCAGGAAAACGACGATCTCAAGCTTGTGCTTGAAGAGGAGAGGGAGAACGAATCACCCCGCTATCGTTTTGTTCTGAGCGCCAGACAGGATCTTTTTATTCGCACCCTCAGCCTGACCGGAAGACTGGAAGGAACCCTGCGTCCCGTTTCCCTGCTGAGTGAGGGCGGCCAGTCCCGGAGCCATGTCGAGATTCTTGGTCCTGCGGACAGACAGATTTCCGCCGGATCTCCCTGGGTTCAGACAGGCGCTAAATCCGGAGAACACGTATCATCCGGTCTGGTCCTGCTCTCCGACGGGCTGAATCCCGACCTCATACTCGCCCAGGAAGCTCCTTTCCAGGAATATACCTCTTTTACGGTAAACAGCGGCAGGCAGCCGGTACGCATAAGCCTGATCTGGCACGTGGAACGGGCGGTGGAGGCGGCTCAGGTATATTCAACCGGCTGGACAGCCCAATCCTCCGGAACAGGTGAACTGCTGCTGCGGGAATGGAGCATCCGGAATGCCGGGAAGCTCCCCGCCAGGACCGCCCCGAAACAGGAGCCTCCGATGCTGTGCTGTCCGATGCAGCGCAGATCCGCGGAACTTACTGTGGACTATCTTCGCCGCCAACTGAACGCCGCCCGGGAAAAGCAGATTCCCTTCGACGTCATTATGATCGAAGAAGGATGGCAGAGGTCAATCGGCGACTGGACTGCCACATCAGAGCAGTTTGGTGCGGATCTTCCCAGGATTTCCCGGGAAATCGGAGAAGCCGGTTTTACCCCCGGATTGTGGCTTGCTCCCTTTGTCGCTGCCAGGGAATCCGACCCGTTCACGAACCCCGGATGGCTGCTGCGGAACGAGAAAGGTAAACCCGTGGAAGCTGACTGCTATCCGCGGCGGAAAACGAGAATGTTCGCACTGGATATTACACACCCCGAGGTGGCCGAGCACATCGCAGGGATCATCAGGACCCTCACCCGGGAGTGGGGCTTTAAATATCTCAAGCTCGATTTTCTTGAAGCCGCTTCCCTCAAGGGAAAACGCCATAACGATAAACTCACCCCCGCCCAGATCCTTACCCGCGGACTGCAGCAGATCCGGGAAGCTGCGGGAGACGACGTGCATCTTGCCGGAAGCGGACTTCCCTTTCCGGCAGGGGCTGGAGTTCTTGATTCCGTAAACGTCAGCCCGGAGATTCTGCCGCAGCAGAAAAAAGCGCGGCTTTCCAGAATGATGAATGCCCGGACTGCCCGGGATGAGGGCCGGTTCATACAGAATCTGGTACTTCGAAGCCACTTAAACAGGACTTTCTGGTTCAATGACGCTGCATACCTGAGTTTTCTGTACCCCGGCGCTGAAAACGGCACCAGGGAAGCAGAGGAACTCTCTACAGCAGTTACCCACAGCGGAGGAAGCCTCTTTGTATCCGATGATCTGAGCCTCTATGGAGAGGAGGAGATCGCCCGGATCAAAAACAGCGTTACGGCAGCCAGGGAACTCAGCACGGGGCAGACGACTCCTCTGCGGATCTTCAGCGATCCGGGAATCTGCACGGTTTATAATGATCAGGGATGCATAGTCATTTTCAATCTCAACCAGACTGAAAGCACCATCGAACTGAGGCTGTCGCCTTACAGAAAGCTTTTGGAACCCTATAATTCCTACCGCCCCTTTGAAGGTGCCGAGGACCATCCCCTGGAAGCGCCTCGAAACATTACCCTGAAACCCCGGGAATACAAACGGATACTGCTGCGCAGTGTTTAATCGTAACTGCCCTGAAAACATGACAAGCGCTTTTCAGGGCTGCCCTTTATATCTCCTGCAAAGCGAAGGGAATTGTTTCAGATAAAAATTTGAAATTCCCTGCTCACTTCATATACTAGTGTGAAGGGGGCCATATATGAAACTCAAACAGCAATTTCTGCTAATCGTAGGAATTCCCATCCTCGGAATTCTTTTAATATTTGTGACAGGATACTACAGCTTTACCAGTCTGGGCAAAGAGGTTGACTTCCTTACTGCCATCCAGCAGGACCGCGCCACCCTGCTCAACGCCGACAGGGACGCCTTCCAGGGTTTTCTGGCGGAGAGAATGGCCCTGGACTCCACGGATATACAAGAACTGGAAAGCCTGGATGCGGACAACCTGGAAAACCTCGATCAGGCCTGGGAACGGGCCGTCGGCCCCTCGAAGAATTTTACCCGGGACATGGAGCCGGAGTTCGAGCGTTTCACGCAGGAATATGAAAAATGGAAAGAGAGGAGCCGGGCCATACTCAGCATAGCTGTATCGACGGCGGACGAGATGGTCCTGATCCAGGAGGCAGCGGACCGGACCTCTGCGGCCTTCGATGAAATGCGGGAACTGATCAACCTGCTGGGAGAAAACATCGACGGGCTGTTGAGCGGCAATCTGAGTGCGGCCCGCAGGCGCAGTCTGGAACAGGCCCTCTCCCTGACATTGAATGCGGACCGGGACGCCTATCAGGCCTACGTGGCCCGCCTTCGCGCACTGAGTGCGACAAGCCAGAAGGATCTTGACCTCTTTACCGGGGAGAACGAAGAGAATATCCAGCAGACCCTGGAACGCTTTACCAGCGCCGTCGATATTGT
The DNA here is from genome assembly GCF_002087085.1 of Marispirochaeta aestuarii. Taxonomy (NCBI): domain Bacteria; kingdom Pseudomonadati; phylum Spirochaetota; class Spirochaetia; order Spirochaetales; family Spirochaetaceae; genus Marispirochaeta; species Marispirochaeta aestuarii. The sequence continues at coordinate 105,151 of NZ_MWQY01000006.1, forward strand.
CGGCTCAGGGACAGCCCAGCTGGCACAATCCTTTTCTTCGGCTTCCGAGGCATGGATCAGGGAGAGTAACACGGTATTTTCCAAACTGCATGAGGTTTTCGACGATAAAGACGAGCAGGCACGCCTGGCTGTGGAAAGTGACGAGGCCTTCAACACCATGAGAACCTCCATAGACGTCCTGGGGAACCTGCAGGAAGAGCGGGCTCTGCAGGAAATCGAAAACATGAATACAATGATTGCCCGGACCCTCTGGATCTATATAATTGTCGTTCTTGTGGCCGTCGCGGCATCCCTGCTGATCGTCATTCTTCTTGCCTCCGCCCTGCTCAAGGCAATCCGGATCTCCGTGGAGGCGGCGGAACGCATAACCCAGGGAGACCTTACCGCAAGTATCGATATTCAGCGCAGGGACGAAATAGGGACCCTGGCCGCCGGTCTCAGATCGATGATAGCCAGACTTAAACGGATCGTCGGAGAAATCCGTCAGTCCGCCCAGAATATATCCCTGGGCAGTGACGAAATAGCCAAGAGTTCCCAGCAGCTCTCCCAGGGAGCCACCGAACAGGCCTCCAACTCCGAGGAGATCTCCGCCTCCATGGAACAGATGGGCGCCAACATTCAGCAGAACGCGGACAACGCCTCCCAGACAGAGAAGATAGCCCAGCGGGTTGCGGAGGATGCCAACCAGAGCGGAGAAGCGGTGGGTAAGACCGTGGAGGCCATGAAGCAGATTGCCGAAAAGATCGGCATCATCGAGGAAATCGCCCGGCAGACCAACATGCTTGCCCTGAATGCGGCCATAGAGGCCGCCCGGGCGGGAGAACAGGGCAAGGGCTTTGCGGTGGTTGCCGCAGAGGTCCGTCGTCTTGCCGAACGCAGCCAGAATGCCGCCGCGGAGATCAGCGAGCTCTCCTCCAGTTCCGTGGAGATCGCCGAAACCGCCGGAGAGCTGCTGACCAAGCTGGTTCCGGACATCCGGAAGACCGCGGAGCTGATCCAGGAGATCAGCTACTCCAGCAACGAGCAGAAGAGCGGGGTGGAGCAGACAAACAGCGCAATGATGCAGCTGGATTCCATAACCCAGCAGAACGCCTCCTCGGCGGAGGAACTCTCCTCCACCTCCGAGGAGCTCTCCTCCCAGGCGGAGGGTCTGGTGGCAATGATCAATTTCTTTACCCTTGACCAGGACCAGGGTCCTTCCGTTCAGACTCCCAAACTGCTGCCCAAAGAGACGGTCTCCATGGATATGGAAGACGAGGAGGAGTTTGAGGAATTCTAGACAGGGCATCGGCTTCCCCTGATCAGGGTATCTTCCTCCAGGATTCAGCCGACCTCAGCCAGCCAGGCATTCAGATTCTCCTGCCTGGCCCGGGCTTCGCTGTTTCCGCCCGTGAAGGTACCCAGCTTTTTTTCCCCCTGTATGCGTCCGTCCAGCATGAAGAGCACCCGTTCACTCCTGGCCGCCACCCTCGAATCATGGGTAACCAGTACAATCGTCGTTCCGCCGCTGTGCACATCCTTGAGAATATCCAGGATCTCTGCGGCGGATCCGGAATCCAGAGCCCCCGTGGGCTCATCCCCGAAGATCACCGCCGGCTCGTTGATCAGACTTCGGCAGATACCGACCCTCTGCAGCTGTCCCCCGGAAGCCTGATCGACGGAGTTGCCGGCCAGGGAACCTATTCCCGTACGCTCCATCAGATACCGGGCCCGACGGTCGATTTCAGAGCGCCCGCGCACACCCTCGGCATAGGCGGGCAGACTGATATTATCCAGAAGGTTCAGGTTTTTCAGCAGATGTATCTGCTGAAATATGAAACCCATCTTACCGAGCCTGAGGCGGGAGAGCTCCTTTTCCTGCAGGCTGCTGATCTCCCGCCCGTTAAAGCATACCCGGCCGGAGCTGGCCCGGTCCATGCCGCTGATGGTATAGAGGAGGGTGGATTTACCGGAGCCGGAGGGCCCCATTATGGCGACAAACTCTCCCCTCCTGATCTCGAGGTCTATATCCTGGAGAACATTCACCCGCATATTCCTCCCCAGGGGATACCACTTATTCAGATTTTGTGTTTCAAGTACTGCATTCATATATTTCTCCTTGTTCCATCTATTCAACTGTTATTACCGATACGGTCTTTTTCAGAGAGCCTGCGATGCTCAGGACAGCCGCAGCAGCCACAAGGCCCATAAGCATGAGCGGCAGCATGCAGTATGCCTTCAGCGGATCGATCACGAAGCTGATTCCCGGCGCTCCCAGGAATCCCCAGATAAAACCAACGAAGCCCTGCCCCAGGGTATTTGCAAAGAGACTGCCCGCCGCAACTCCCGTTCCCAGCAAAATCAGTGCAGTACTCAGGTACTGAATCCGGACTGAGGCAGGAGTAAATCCGATACTCCGCATTACGGCGATACGCCCTGCATCCCTGGCAGCGAGCATACGAAAGAAGAGGCCGGTTATGAGGACCGCAATCAGGCTCCCCAGGGCGATGGCAGCCGTAATGAGCCGTGAAAGCTGAAGAATGGTAGAGCCCAGGGTCTGATCCAGGTAACTCTCAAGATGCGTAACCCGGGCGGAGGGAAGCAGAGCGCCGAGTTCCCCGGCCTTGGCCTGAACGTCAATTCCGGGACCAAGATCCAGAGCAAGGGTATATCCCAGGGGTAGCCCCGGAAAGCCTTTGAAAGAGGCCTTGGCGGTCCGTCCGCCGTTGGTAATGTCCTGGTAAATCCCGCTGATCCTCATCTCCCGGGTAGTATCGCCGGCTTTCAGAACCAGCGAATCGCCAATCTTCACATTCAGATCCCGGCTGTTGAGATATGAAACAGCCAGCTCGTCGCCGGAGACAGGTACAGTCCCTTCAAGATATTTCAGAGGGAAGAGGGAGTGGTTTCCGCTTTCCACCACCAGCGAAGCTCCATCATCCGGACTATCCGCAGTATCAGGCTCAAGTTCATAGCGGGACCGCATCATCAGGGCATACCCTTCTATATCGGGATCCATCTTCAGCAATCCCGTCAGCTCTTCAAGACCCGTTTCAGTTTCCCCTGCATACCGCAGGTCTATGCGGATGTCACTCCGAGCTATCCCCATGTAGGAGATAAAGTCGGGAGAAGCAAGGGTGGTCAGAAAATGGAAGGGGATCAGGATGATCAGAGCAGAGAAGAAATAGACCAGGAACAGCAGAGCAAAAAGCCTGGGGCGCTGCAAGATATCCCGAAGACCAAGTGCCACGTTAAGGTTTATACCCCGAAAAACCTTCAGAGGCAGAGGCCTCCTTCTGCCGGAAGCGTCCCCCACAGACCCGGAGCGGAGGGCTTCAACCGCGCTTACAGCTTCAAAGCGGCGAAAAACCGGCAGAAGAAGCAGAAAGGCAAACAGAAGAATCCCCGCGGCTGCACTCAGGGAAGCAAGATAGCGGGATGTCTCCGACGGAGCCTGCCCGATACTGAACAGAATATTTGAAGTGAGTACCGGGTTACAGAGAAGTGAGGCAAGGCTTCCGCCCAGAGCGGCAAGCCCGCTGATAAAAAGATATTTGACCAGAAAGATCCTTCGTATCGTCCTCCTCGGTAAGCCCACGGCCTTCATAACCCCGATCTCCCGGTAATCCTCCTCTATGGAGCCGAGGATGATAAAACGCAGACAGAGGACCGCAATGATCAGCAGGAGAAGACTCAGGATTCCCAGGACCACTGCCATGATTCCGTCGCTTATGCTGTTGAGCACATAGAATATGCGATAATCCACCGCCGGACCTGATTTCGGCAGATCCGTCTTCTGCCAGGCTTCGCTGAACTCATCGATCCGCGAGGAATCGCTAAGGCGAAAGCTGATCAGATACTCCCTGTCCGGAAAAATCTCCTCCAGCTCCCGGAAATCCGCTCTGTTCATCAGGAAGCGTTTGGAATGAACCACCGCTGGATTCATCTGGGCATCCCGCACAAGGAGGGATACCCGGAAATCCCGTTGTATTCCGGAATGTGTCAGGCTGACATGATCGCCGACTCTTACCCCCTTTTCCCGGGCATAATAGACGGGTACCCCTATTTCTCCCCTGGCCGGCTCAGGGATCAGGTTTTTCATATCCAGCAGATAATCAAAACGGGGATTCTGGACCACGAGACTGATATCCATAATGCTGTTTGTCTCGGCTTCATCGGCGCCGGAAAACCTCAGGGATGCACCATCGATGCTGATCATCCCGGAGATCTGGCAGTCTTCCACCAGGCCCCTGCTCCCTGCCCAGGAAGCGATCTCTTCAGCCTCAGCGGCAGACAGCCTCCCTCCGTGCATCTGCACAAAATGGGGGGCTTTGGCGGTGCTGAAAAAAAGACGCAGGGATCCTGCAAGGTCGCTTATAAGTCCTGCGCCCCCTGCGGCCAGAAGGGCCGAGAGAAAGATAAAAATAAAGACGACCAGCAGCGAAGCTTTCCGCCGCGACAGGTCCCGGAGGAGAATTCTTGAAAGGATCATATGCTGCAGCCCTCCTGCCGTCTCTCCTGCCTCCTTTCCGGCCAGACCGAACAGAGCCAGCGCAGAGCAACAAGCCAGGAGGTCAGGGTCAGGCCGAAACCGGCGATGATCAGCATCAGGGCGATACCTCTTCCCGGCCCTGTACCGATCAGACGTCCAAGGGTCGAAGCCAGAGCCCCATGGTCCACAAGAAGAGGGATAAAGAGACGGTCCGCCAGGAGTCCTGAGCTGGTGTAGGCGACAATGTAGCCGGTCTGGGTTATCAGACCGATCAGTCCCCAGACACGTCCCTGAAAATTGCCGGGGACGGATGTACGGATAAGGACCTCGGCCCCGGTATTGATAAAGGGCAGACAGAAAAAGAACAGAAAGAAGCTGAGACTTATCCAGACAAGCCCGGTGCTGAAGCCCATCATTCCAAGAAAGATTCCCGCCCCTCCAAGACTGAGGGCAATAAGTATATCCAGCCTCTGGGGCAGACCGAGAAGACCGATCAGAATCCCCCCGATGAGCATTCCCGAAGCGGAGAGAGCCTGGACCGTCCCCAGGGTTCCCGGATCGTAGAGACTGAGCATCATCGGTCCGAAGAGAACCTGCAGCATTCCCACAAAGAGGGTGACAATCGAGAGCAGGAGCACCGTCTCCATGACCTGTCTCCTGTCCTGCAGGCAGGCAATCCCATCCTTCAGGTCGGCGAATATATCCTGACGTCCTGTCAATTCTTCCGCGGGTCGCATACCGGGAATAGAGCAGGCTGCAGCCACGGCCAGGGCGAAACTGCCGATATCCAGGAGCAGAATGATTTCTAGACCCCCGGCGGTCAGCAGAAAACCCGCGGCCAGGGGCGCCAGCAGATACTGAGCCGAGGACGCCAGCTGAACCAGGGCACCTCCCCTGGCGAACTGCTGTGCATCCAGAAGATCAGTCAGGGAAGCCTTGTACGCCGGATTCTGAAGCGCGGTAAATACCGAGCTGACAGCTATCCATAAAGAGGCTGTGCCCGGCGTCAAGGTCCCGGCCCTCAGGTGGAGCAGAATGGCGATTACCCCCGCGGCGGAACCAAGATCCCCGAGGATGATCAGTTTTCTGCGGTCCATCCGGTCCGCCAGCAGGCCGCCCGCCGGCCGCAGCAGAATCGACGGGATAAACAGAGCAGAGACAAGCAGGGCGACACTGCCCGCCCGGGATGTCTCGGTAAAAACATATACCCCCAGGGCAAAACCGGTCATACCAGTACCCAGGGCAGATATCAGCTGCCCCGCCCAGAGAACCAGAAAGGTGAACATGGATTTCCGTTTCATTCCTGCACCCCCTCAGAACTGCCAGAGACCGGCAAGGGAGACAAAATACCCGTCTCCGGTATCCGCAGTGGAGTCATCCTCCCAGCGCTCCCGGCCCTGAAAGGCGTATCCCCCGGTAAGCGCCAGGAATGTCAGATCCAGCCGGGCGAATACACCGTAGTAGTGAAGTTCATATGCCTGGTCATGATCTGCGGAAACAAAGGAGAGCACGTCGCTCTTTACACCCAGGTCAAAACCTGCAAAGTCCCCTGCGGGACTTTCAGAATCGAAAAAGCGGTATCCCAGGCTCGCTTCAAATATCAGATCCCGGACATCCCGGAACTCGTCGATCCGGAGATCGCCGTTGAACCTGATGCGCTGCTGCGGAAAAAGAGTGAATGCCAGGCTGGGACCGGTGATGAAATCGAATCCCGCCTCAAGAAGGGGTGACCGGTACTTCAGGCGCACGAAGGGCACCGGTATGACCGGAGAATCCAGACCGAAATCCGATACCCCCAGCCCCCCGCCGACAGCCAGGTTCACTCTGCTTCCGGACAGAATCTCATACCCGTAAACCGCCGCGGCCTGGAAGGTATCGAGTCCGCCGCTTACCGGCCGGTCAGACTCGCTCTTGAACAGACCGACAGCCTGGTGCCGGTTCCTGTCCATATCAAGCAGAAGCTCAATGCCGTGATAGGTATCGGAATAGGCCGGAGCCGGATAACCGTCAAAGACGCTCCGTGTATACAGGCCAACGAAGGATAGCGTTTCCCCCACAACAGCTCCTCCGGTGCTGATGGAATACGCTTCTTCGGAATCGAGGCGTATCAGTTCATACCCGAGCATGGGAACCAAGGCAGGCCTGTCGGCGCCTTCGCCGACAAGGGGAGCCTGCAGCAGCAGGGCAGACACAATACATACATAGAGAACAGAACATCCGTTTTTCATCGGAACCCCCTCAAAAAGTGCATTCTTTGAGTTAAGAGTAGCCGGGGGTTCGCGGTCTTCATATCGAACATTAATCGTAAAACAGGGAGAAAGGACCTACGTAATTAATACTAGGGGTCCGTAAAAGGATGTACTGAGAAGTTTTTCAGGTGTCTGCGGCGGCAGAGACCTAGGATCTGAGCTTGTTCAGGAGTTCCACCCGGCTCCTGGCGCCGGCTTTCTGATAGAGGTTATAGATGTGGGTGCGTACAGTGGCAGGAGAGATGAAGAGCCGGTGGGCGATCTCCTTGTTTGCCAGTCCATGGGCAATCATGACGGCTATCTCCGCCTCCCGGGGAGAGAGTCCCAGGGCCTGGACACGTTCCGGGGGTACGGCCTCCATAATCCCGGATCCTTCACCGACGGACCTGAACAGGCGCATCGCCGCACTCATGGAGACCATGTTCCAGGCCAGATAGTAGAGATGGTCCAGGGAAAAAGCCGCCAGCCAGTCGATTCCTGCAGACTGTATCAGGGACTCGAGAAAGCCTGCGGGGGCAAACACAAGCGTACACAGACCGTAGGCCTTAAGCAGGGAGCGAAGGACTGCGGGTTCCCTTGCATTTACCGATCTGATCGCAAGGAGCCCGAAGGAAGCCATGGCCAGGGCCGTCAGGAGGTGGCCCGCCAGATTCCATCCCCGGACACCCGTAAGGGCGATGATTCCCCCTCCGCTGCTGCCGGCCAGAAAAACCATCCCCATGTTTGCGGCGCTCTTGAGAATGACAAGGGAAACAAAGAACTGCCCCAAAATGGCAGGGGCCCTGGGAAGGGATGGAGGAGGCAGCATCCGCCGCATCAGAAGGAGAACGAGAACCCACAGGGCGGTATTCGTTCCCGTAGCCAGGAAGAGAAGCAGCCCGATTACTCCCTCGTCATGATCCCCCGGCATGCTCTGGAAATAGTAGATAAACATGACAAGGGCCATACCCAGGAGAAAAAGAGCCTGAATGGACAGCAGGTACGACAGAAGCCTGTTCCGCAGCCGGATGCGCATTAAAACGAGAGCGGCGCCGCCCATGAAGCCGGAGGCAAAGAAGAGGATATAGAAGACCATGATAAAGTTCTGCACTCCGACGGCCCTGCCCTTATAAGCGCTTCCTCAGCTGTTTTTTTCCACCACGTGGCGCCGGATCTTTTTGGTGGTGGTCATCTCCATGGGTGTATCCAGGACGGTCACCCGTTCTATCTTCTGGTAGCTGTGGAGCTTCGTGTTGACCTCCGCAACGATGGCCTCGATCCGAGCCCGGATGCGGTGGTCTCCCTCGTCCTCATCCCGCAGGTCCTCCTCAAAGAGATCCCGGTTCGGGTAGATCAGGGCTTCGATACGTTCGCCGGGGGTACGCTTGTCCAGGGTGAAGCCCCGGATCATGATCTGCTCGATCTCGTTGTAGAGCTGGAAGGCATCCTCCAGCTCCTCGGGATAGACGTTTTTGCCCCCCTCGGTAACGATCAGGTTCTTGGCGCGTCCCGTCAGGTACAGGTAATTGTCCCGGTCAAGGTAGCCCACGTCGCCGGTCCGGAAGAATCCGTCGTCGGTAAAGACCTCGGCGGTCTCCTCCGGCATCTGGTAATAGCCCCGCATCACCATGGGTCCCTTGATGGCGATCTCTCCCCTGCCTTCGGAATCGGGATCCAGGATCTTCACCTCCGTTCCGGGCAGAATCCGTCCGACACTGCGGACCTTGTACTGCTCTTTGGGGTTCAGGGCCACAATGGGAGAGGTCTCCGTCAATCCGTAGCCCTGGACAAAGTCGATTCCCAGCTGATTGTACTGCCGGAATACCGAAGGAGCCAGAGGGCCGCCGCCGGAGATACAGATCCGGATGGAAGCCAGAGAGGCCTTGTCCAGAACAGATTTGAAAAGGATCTTCCCCGGGTTGACCCTGAAAAGGACCTTGATTGTTCCGCTGAGGAACATCAGTCCCCGGATAATACCGTACACCACCGGCCCCTTTGCGCGGATTCCCTTCATTATCCCCTGGAGCAGCCGGTTGAAAAGCATGGGAACCCCCAGAAACATGGTCACATTGGCGGCCTTCAGATCATGGAGGATCTGCTTGACCACCATACGCTTGCCGAATACCGTCTCGGCTCCCACCGAGAGACTCTCGATAAAAACCGCCAGCATGCTGTAGGAGTGGTGTATGGGAAGCAGGGCGTAAAAAACATCGGAATGATAGATATTCAGGTTTGCCTGGGCGATCAGGCAGTCCGCCACCAGGTTTCGGTGGGTCAGCATTACCCCTTTCGGCCTGCCGGTGGTTCCGGAGGTGTAGAGAATGGCCGCCAGCTCCTCATCGTCAACAGCAAGAGGTTTTTCCAGAGGATCAGCCTCAAGATCGTAAATATAGGGATCCTTCCCGGGATTCAGGCAGACCAGACTTGAGAAATCCTCCCTGATAAAAGCATCATACTTCTCCCCGTCGATAAAAAGGGCCTTTGCACCGGCGGAGCTGAGGAGTCCCCGGATCTCAGCGGCGGAGAGGGCGTAATCGATGGGCACCACAACAGCACCGGCATAGAGAACCGCCAGGTAGGCCACCGCCCACTCGGGACTGTTGGCGCCGCTTACGCCCACTCTTTCTCCGGGAGCAATTCCGCGCTGACGAAGGTATCCCGCAATCCGGCGGACGCGCTCCAGGGCCTCGCTGTAACTGAGGCTGACACGATCGGGCTCGTATACGGTAAAACAGGGGCTTTCCGGGTATCGTTGGGTCGAAATGGTAAAAAGCTGGGGAACCGTCGGCCATTCGCCCGTGAACAGGCTACCGCGATAATCGTCAAGAAACTGCCAGGGAACCGTGTTGCGCTTCATGTAAACCTCTCCTGTTCTGTATTCTCATAATGTCTGTACCGATAATTGTATACCCTGAGGTACTAAATGGCTATAGATCCCCGGCAGAAGAGGATGGCCTTTCCTGCCAGGGAGACCCTTTCTCCCTGATCCCTGCAGAAGAGTTCCCCGCCCCGCCGGGAAACCTGAAAGGCAAGCAGATCCTCCTTTCCCAAAACTCCGCTCCAGTAGGGAACAAGGGTGGAATGGGCCGACCCGGTTACCGGGTCTTCAAAAATCGAGGCCCGGGGAGTAAAAAAACGGGAGACGAAATCCGCGGCGCTTCCTTCTTCCGCTCTGGCGGTGACGGAAATACCTCCGGGGTCAAGATTGATTTCATCGAGAATGTTCCTGTCAAAGCGGATATTCCTGACCTCCCCTTCCGATGGATAGACGAGAATATAATCCCGGGCCTTCAGGACCTCCCGGGGCTGAATGTTCACAGCCCGGGCGATCGTCTCCGGGAATTCACAGAAGCGGGGAGGCCGGGAGGGAAAGTCCAGTACGATACGATCGTCCCGGAAGCGTATCGGAAGCTCTCCGCTGCGGGATGAAAAGACCAGGGACTCGATGGAAGAATCTGCGAAGTTCCTGATAACAAAGGCCGCCGCCAGGGTCGCGTGACCGCAGAGATCCATCTCGATCTCCGGGGTAAACCAGCGGATACGCCAGGTACCTGCTTCCCTGACGCAGAAGGCGGTTTCCGGCAGAAAAAACTCCCCCGCCACACGCAGCATGATCTCCTCCGACGGCCAGTCCTCAAGAATGCAGACCGCCGCCGGGTTTCCACCGAAGAGCTTTGAGGTAAAGGCATCCACATGAAAAAAATCGATACGCATGGGAAGAAGAATACGGGCATACCGGAAATAAGGCAATATTGAAGAGTTTTCTTTACTGTATAACTCATATTTACTACCTTTATGGTAGTAATTCAAAGTCCCTTTAGGAGGAGGCTGATGGTCATTGCCGTACCAAAGGAGCAGGAAAACTGGGAAAACCGGGTTGCTTTGACCCCCGAGGGGGTAAAAAAACTGGTGGGGACAAAATCCGCCAGGGTGTTGATAGAAGAATCTGCGGGGGCGGCCTCGGGCTTCTCCGACCGGGAGTACAGCGATGCCGGAGCAGAAATTACAGCGGAGAGAAAGGCGCTTCTGAAGGAGGCGGACATTCTTCTCCGAATGGGCAAGCCTCCCGCCGCTGAAATCCCTGAGCAGAAAAGCGGCTCTTTTCACATCAGTTTTCTGGACCCCTACAACGAACAGGATCTGGTTCAGAAAATCGCGAAGCAAAAAATCAACGCCTTCAGCATGGAGATGATTCCCCGCAGTACCAGGGCCCAGAAGATGGACGCCCTGAGCTCCCAGGCAAGCCTTGCGGGCTACGCGGCGGTAATCGAGGCGGCCGGGGAAATAAAAATGGCTTTTCCCATGATGATGACCCCCGCAGGAACAATCTCTCCGGTACGGGTTTTCGTAATCGGCGCCGGGGTAGCCGGGCTTCAGGCCATTGCCACGGCAAAACGTCTGGGGGCCCGGGTAGAGGCCTACGACACCCGGCCGGTGGTGGAGGAACAGGTCGTGAGCCTGGGGGCAAAGTTCATCAAGATCGACCTGGGAGAGACGGGACAGACCAGGGACGGCTACGCCAGGGAACTGACACAGGAGCAGCTGGAAAAACAGCGGGAGCTGATGCAGGATCGCTGCATAGCCGCAGATGTGGTCATTACCACTGCCAAGCTCTTCGGACGTCCGGCTCCCCTGCTGATTCCCCGGGCCACAGTTGAAGCCATGCGACCCGGTTCCGTACTGGTGGACCTCGCCGTCGACACCGGAGGCAACGTGGAGCTCTCCAGCCCCGGTGAAATTGTCGACCACAAGGGGGTGAAGATCCTGGGCCTCCGGAATTTCCCCGGACAGGTTGCAAAGCACGCCAGCCAGATGTATTCCAACAACCTGGTCAACCTGCTCCTGGAGTTCTGGAAGGACGGCAATCCGGGTCCGGATTTCAACCCAGAAGATGAGATCGTACAGGGAGCCCTGATTACCCGGGACGGCAGCATCGTTCACCCCGGGATCCGCAAAATATACGGACTGGAGGAATAGACCATGGATATACGTCTTGTTTTTATTCTCGTACTGGCGACCTTTCTCGGCTTCGAGCTCATCTCCAAGGTTCCGTCCCAGCTGCACACCCCTCTGATGTCAGGATCCAATGCCATCTCCGGCATCACCATCGTCGGGGCCCTCCTGAGCCTGGTGGGAAGCTTCAGCGTCGAAGGCAACGTAACGCGCATCATTCTCGGGACCCTGGCGGTCACCTTCGCGACAATCAATGTCGTCGGGGGCTACCTGGTAACCGACCGCATGCTGCGGATGTTCGTTAAAAAGGAGAAAAAGTGATGCCCAGCCTGTCACCGGACCTTCAGAACCTGCTGTATATAATAGCTTCGGTATTATTCGTTTTCGGCATCAAAATGCTGGGAAAACCGGAAAGTGCCCGCAGCGGAAACGCTGTATCCGCCCTGGGTATGCTTATTGCCATTATCACGGCCCTTTTGAGCGAACAGATTCTCCACTGGCAGTGGATCCTTGTCGGGCTGGCTGCGGGAAGCATAATCGGTGCCCTTGCGGCCCGGCTGGTCGCCATGACAGCCATGCCGGAGATGGTCGCCCTCTTCAACGGTTTCGGAGGTATCGCGAGCCTTCTGGTCGGCTGGGCGGAGTTTCAGAAAATCTACAGTGCCGGGGAACTGATGAGCGCCTCCTACTACCAGGTTTTTATTATCCTGCTCACTGTCCTTATCGGCGGAGTTACCTTTTCCGGTTCCCTGATCGCCTGGGGCAAGCTTTCCGGCACAGTTCCTTCCCGGCCGATTCTCTACCGGGGACAGCGGATCGTTAACGGTATCCTGGTCCTGCTGATCATCGGGTTTATAACGTTCCTCACCGGGCGCCTGGACCTTACCGGTCTGGAAAATTATACGCACTTTCTCTTTATCGCGGCCCTTGCACTGCTCTTCGGCGTACTCTTTGTTATACCCATCGGAGGGGGGGACATGCCGGTGGTAATATCCCTGCTGAACTCCTACAGCGGCATGGCGGCCTGCGCCGCGGGTTTCGTAATCAACAACAATGTGCTGATCGTATCCGGCGCCCTGGTGGGCTCTTCCGGAATCATTCTGACAACCATAATGTGCAAGGCCATGAACCGATCCCTGACGAACGTCCTCTTTTCCGGTTTCGGCAGCGTCTCGACCTCCACACAGGGCGAAGGCTTCCAGGGAGAGGCCAAGGCTATAAGTGTTGACGACGCCTACTACGTACTGGAGGCGGCCAAGAATATCCTGATCGTTCCCGGTTACGGCATGGCGGTGGCCCAGGCCCAGCACGCCGTCCAGGAGCTCGCCACCCTGCTGGAAAAGAACGATGCGGAGGTAAACTTCGCCATTCACCCCGTGGCCGGCCGTATGCCGGGGCACATGAACGTCCTGCTTGCCGAGGCCAACGTTCCCTACGAGAAGCTCAAGGAGATGGACGACGTGAACCCACAGATCGAGAACGTGGACGTGGCGGTGGTTATCGGCGCCAACGACGTGGTCAATCCGGCAGCCAGGACCGTGGAATCGTCTCCCATATACGGCATGCCGGTCATCAACGTGGACAAGGCCCGGACGGTGATTGTGCTCAAACGCTCCCTGAATCCCGGCTTTGCCGGCATCGACAACCCCCTCTTCTTCAACGAGAACACCCGGATGCTCTTCGGCGATGCCAAAGCTACGGTGCAGGGGCTGGTGGCGGAGTTCAAGAATTAGTTACTGTCCCGAATCGTGGGGATGGATGAGGATTAACAGTAGTTTCTCAAAGGAATTATCCTTCCCACCGTTTATTATTCCGGGAAATTTTCCTGCGTATCGGTAAAATCCGGCTGCAGGGCGCTTTTATCCCCACGATTCGGGACACTATTAACAAATTATTGCCCAAGACCATGGTAAACTTCCGTATTCCCCCAGGAAGCATCTCCGCCGCGCCCCTTCATTGGGCGTCGCGGGTTCTTACCCGCAGCGAAAGTTCGGTACGATTTCTTACCTTGAGCTTGGTCATAATATGGTGAAGATGGTTCTTGACAGTCCCTTCGCTGATAAACAGTTCCGCCGCGATCTCTTTATTGCTGTATCCCCTGGCTACCAGCTCAAGGAGTTCCGCTTCCCTGGGTGTAACACCATACCGGATGATGAGCTCCTCCGTAGTACCGGAATCGGCTGAAGGGTTTTGCAGCATCAGAAGTGCCGGAGAGGCCTTGAGTACCAGAAGGTTGGTGGAAATAAAGAGTATCAGCAGGGTTGCAATGGTAGAAACCAGATAGGCCGAAGAACTGTGGAATGAGGGCCCGAGGATCAGGGTGATCAGGAATCCGAAGGGAGTAAAGTCTCTTGAAAGAATAAGTTCGCGGTAATGGATCGTTTCACCGAAAACAATCAGAAAGAATATCATCACGGCACCGACAATGATCAAGGCACCCTTGTCGCCCTTTAGAACAACAGCAATGAAACGGATCGCTGCATAGAGGAGCGCTGCAAGCACAGCCATGAGGAAATAGAGCACAAGGCGGGAGTAGAACAGTACCGGTGTTGCGAGCATAATCAGCGAATTGAGGGCGACAAATCCGCTCATGCCCAGAAGGAACCAGCGTCCCAGCTTTCCCGGGTAGATTCGATCAAGAGCCCAGATAAAGAGTATCGGGACAGCGTGGCTTGTCAGGTACTCGATTTTTAACTGAACAAGCCACTGAATATCCGGAATAAACTGGGTTATCAGCATTTGGCCAAGCAAGAGTACCCGCAAGGCCAGTACCCAGAACATCGCGCTCAATAACAGTGCCGCTCCGGGTCCGCCGGGTGTTCTGAGAAAGAGAAAAAGATTGTAGATACCCATCATCAGGAAGCTGCCGAAGAGCAGCAGATCGTACATGGTTTCGATGGTAAGCATAGAATTGATCTGATCCACCGTACCGATTTGAAGAGGCTTCCACATGCCCCCGCGGCGGTGATGGAAATTGGATACCTGCAACAACAGGGAAGCACGGTTATCGTCGGTTTCGAATTGCACTGTTCGCATACGGTATTCCGGCTCGGAGCTTTCCCGGCTTGTCCCTACGGTGCCGCAGCCTGCGATCTCTTTACCGTTTATCCAGAGCTTATAGGCGGTTGAGGCATTGGGAATCCACAATCCTGCCCTCGTCATTTCCGGAGGCAACAGAATATCCAGGGTAAAGGTGGCGAAACCCGTTCCCCCGACCGGATTCCTGCTGTCCGGCCATTGGTTCCAGGTTCCGGGCATGAGGAAGAATCCATCGGGCTTCGGCTGTTCTCCTCCGTCTCCGGCGGGTCCCAGGAGTTGTTTCCAGTATATGTGCCACTCCCCGGCAAGATCCACCGGCCCGTTTCGGCCGAAGTCCCATTGCCTGAGATCAATGACTCCTTCGGATGCCCGGGGAAAAGAAGGTGCGGCACTGCAGCCTCCGCCGAGGAGTGCTGCCCACAGGAGGAGGATCAGCATGCATTTTTGTTTTCCAACCAGAACTAGCGGCTCCAGTGTTATCCCGCCTTTCTCTGTTATTGTCTCATATAGTGGACATTTCGATCTGGATAAAGTCTACCCCCGGGGTCTTGAAAGGTCAATCAAGGACCGTAATGGGGAAGGGGTGAAAATGTAACTAAAGTTATATAGTTATTTATTACCAATATGGTAATATTTGATTAGTTGAAAGCGAAAGTTTGGAGGTATAGTCGGGATGAACGGGATAAAACGCACCGGAAAAACAGGAACAGCCGGGTATTTCGTTTTGATTATGCTGGTTTTAACACTTCTCAGCGCCTGTGCCGATACTGGTGCGACCGGCGGGGACACAGGGGGACTCGCTGCTTCAGCAGCGCCGTATATCATGCCCGAACCTGGGGTTCACTATCTTGTTTCCGGCAGCTCCCTTACGGTGAGTATTGAATCGCCGTCCCGGGATGCCGAAATCTTCTTTACCCTGGATGGTACGGAACCTGCGGAAAACTCGACGCGCTACGTAAGCCCCTTCCTCGTAGACAGTTCCATCGTCGTGCGTGCTGTGGCCCTGGAAGACGGCAAGAGGGAGAGCCCGGCCGCCCATGCCACCTTCGTCATTCTGGAGACAAGCCAGACCAGCGCCCCGCCTCTAATAAGCCCGGCGGGAGGCCTTCGTCACAACCCCACATCCATAAGCATAAGCAGTGCGACTGTGGACGCCAAGATTTACTATACCACCGACGGAAGCCTGCCTCATGGTGGATCCACTCTATATGAAGGACCATTTACCATCGATGCCCCGGTGCAGAATGTCCGGGCCGTGGCGATCAAAGCGGGGGAGGAGCGCAGTTTATCCTCTGCAAGTTTCAGCTTTTCAGCCTCGATGCCGGAGATCCTCCGCAGAGGACAGTGGGAAGGATACTGGGATCGATCGGGAAGCGGTTCCATACCCGACGGAGGTATTTTCGCCGCTGCATATTATGAAGCTCCGGCCCGGGGTACCTCCCTGACGGCGGGCAGTGCCACCGGAGGTGCCGAGATTCGTTTCACAGTCGACGGAAGTATCCCGGAGGAATCCTCCCTTCTTTATAACGGTCGCATGATGGTGTGGTGGGACGGCAATCCGGGAAACCTGCGGATCGGAGGAAATCTTGTTACCGGGCCGATTACCTCGAGCACTGGGATGAAGATACGCGTTTTCCGGGAAGGCTATGAGCCGAGTCCGGTACATACCATGGGATTCACCACAGCGGCCCCCACACCGGCCCCGTACTAAACGGAGACAATGCAGATGTATACCAAAAAACGTTTTACTATTCTGCCCAGGGTACTTGCGGGCATGACGATTCTGACAGTGATTTCCGGCTGCGCAGGAGCCGGTGCGGGAGTCGGTGAAAACAGCGGCGACGCTTTACCAGGCGTAACATGGCAGCAGCTTGCCAAATTTACCGGGGGCGCTGAGTCACACACCCAGGCCGGCTTCAGCGTCGCAATCGACGGGCATACGGCGATAGTCGGCGTCCCCGGTGACGACATCAGAGGCTACAACGCCGGATCTGCCTATGTTTTTGTTCGCGACGGTTCAGGGATCTGGAGCAGGACGGACACACTCACCGCCTCAGACGCCGGGGAAAACGACATTTTCGGCTCCAGCGTCGCCTTAAGCGGCGACTTCGCTATCGTCGGAGCGCCCTTACACAACGGTCCCACGGATAACCCTTTTGATACGGACGGGATAAGCCGGGACTCCGGGGCGGCCTATGTCTTCGTGCGCAGCGGGGACAGCAGCTGGAGCCAGGAGGCGAAGCTCACCGGCAACAGGGACCTGGTCATAGCGGATGACAATTTCGGCTCCAGCGTTGCAATCAGCGGAGACACGGCGATAGTCGGGTCGCCCTATGATGAAAAGGGAACTGCAAACCCGGACTCCGGGGCGGCATACGTGTTCCGGCGGAACGACGAAGGCAATTGGCCTCAGGAGATCAGGCTCAGCGCCGCCGATGCCTCCGCGGGGGACCAGTTCGGCTCTCAAGTCGCGATCAGCGGATATTCAGCCATCGTCGGAGCACCCTTCAAAGATGACGGGGGTAACTCTTCCGGATCCGCCTATATCTTTACCCGCAACGGCAGCTGGAGTCAGACAAAACTCAGCGTCGACGTCTCGGCAGGGAATCAGCTCGGTTTTGGCGTCGCAATCGACGGCGATACGGCGATTGCAGGGGCTCCCGGTGGTGGTGACGACTACAGAGGCCTGGCGTATGTTTTTACCCGCGACGCCGCAGGAAGCTGGAACCTGTCGGACACGCTCAGCCCTGTCGACGCCACGGAGGGCGCATGCTTCGGCTGGAGCGTGGCTATCGACGGCGACAGCACCATCGTCGGGGCAGTCGGTGACGGTGCCGGCGGCTTTAACTCAGGGGCGGCGTTTGTTTTTAACCGCAGCGCCGAAGGTACCTGGAACCAGTCGGGAAAGCTCACCGCCGCCGACGCCGTTGCACACAATTGGTTCGGTCACAGCCTGGCGATCAGCGGCCAATCCGCGGTAATCGGGGTCCCACGGGATGACGAAGTGGCTCAGAACTCAGGGGCAACGTACTTTTTTGCCCTGCGGTAGCTGCCGATGACGGTGATTCCTGGCTAGGGCTGCCCGTTAAGAAAATTCCGGATTCCTGTAAGGATCATCTCCGCCGAAAGGGCGGAGAGGATCATCCCGGTAATCTTGCTCAGAATGACGATTCCCCGGCTTCCCAGGGCTCGTTTGATCAAAGACCCGGATAGCAGAACCGCGGATATGCAGGCTACCGCCGACAGCAGGGCCAGGGATCCCATCAGCTTTGCGGAGAAGGAGTCGAGTTCCGCTCCCATGACCAGGAGGGTACCGATGGTGGCTGGTCCGACAATTATGGGGATAGCCAGGGGAACCACCGCAACGTCCCCGTCATGGGGCACCGCGGCGCTCCCCGCCTGGCCGTGAACCAGACTGATGGCAGAGAGCATCAGGAGCACTCCGGCACCGACACGGAAGGCATCCAGGGTTATTCCGAAAACCGCGAACATCTGCCTCCCTGCAAAAAAGAGAAGCAGGCTCACCACGGCGGTAGCCCCTGAGACCGAGAGGGCCAGCCTGCGGCGGCGGTGAACGTCATAGCCCTCGGTCATGCTCAGAAACATGGTAAGACCGAAGAAGGGCGTCAAAACAAAGAACAATTTTATCCAGAGACTGAAGAATACGGACATGGGGGGATATTACACGTTTACACTGCCAATTACCATCATTGAACAGATGCGGCATCCTCCGCCAGAAGCAGGGCCCCCGTGATTCCCGCCCGGTTCTCCCGCTCAGGAAACACAATATACTCTTCCTGCTCTTCGGTAATCTCGGGCCTGTCCACATAGCCGTTGAGAAACTCCTTCAGGTATCGCCGTATGGCAGGAAATATCTGGGGCTGGTGCATTACCCCGCCCCCCATAATGATGCGTTGGGGACTCAGCATCAGAACCATGGAGGCCAGGCCCTGAGCGAGATACCAGGCTTCCAGGTCCCAGGCGGGATGATCCTCCGGCAGTTCAATCCCCGGTCTTCCCCAGCGCGCCTCGATCGCAGGTCCGGCAGCCATGCCCTCGAGACAGCTTCCGTGGAAGGGACAGGTTCCGGGAAAGGGATCGTCCCGGCGGGGAGCCACCCGGATATGGCCGACCTCGGGGTGAACAAGACCGTGCAGTGCTTTGTTGTCGACCACGACCCCGCCGCCGATACCGGTCCCGATGGTCAGGTATAAAAAGGTATCGCAGCCCCGTCCGGCACCATAGAGCCCTTCTCCCAGGGCTGCGGCGTTTGTATCCGTGTCGAAACCGACGGGCACATTCATTCTGTTTGTAAAGAATCCGACAATATCGGTATCGGCCCACAGTATCTTAGGCGTCGAGGTAATATTCCCGAAGGTATCTGAAGAAAGATCCAGATCCACCGGACCGAAGGAGCCGATACCCAGGGATGCAATGGGCCCCAGATCCTTTTCGCATCCGCTAAAGAACTCATACGCCCGCATCATGGTCTCTTCCGGTGTTGTCGTGGGGAAACGGGTTTCCCTGAGTATTTCCACCGGTGAGTAGCCGACAGCGCAGACAAATTTTGTACCCCCGGCTTCGATTCCGGCAAGCAGCGGTTTGGACATTATGCACTCCTTTTTACATATCACTTATGGAGCATTCTATCCCGGTTTTCTGATTCTGTCGCGGGGTGCGAAGAACCCACCTCAGGCTCCTCCCGGGTCAAATCCAGCTCAACTTAAACAAAAGTTTAACACGAAATAGCTTGACCATCCCCACAAACATTATTACACATACAGACAGGTTGTATGTATCATGAGACGGACCAAGAAAGAAGCAGAACAGACCAAGGAATCCATCTTTCAGGCGGGGATAGAACTGCTGGCCAAAAAGGGGATTCATGAAACCTCCATGAGCGATATAGCCAGGGCAGCCGGCGTTACGCGGGGGGCCATCTACTGGCACTTCGAGAACAAGGAGGCCCTCCTGCGGGAGATCCACGGACGACTCCAGAATTTCTATCAGAGCCTGGTGGATGCTGTGCGCAATGATTCAGCTTCCCTTACAGAAAGCCTCAACAAGACAGTACGACAGCTTTTTAAGAAATACCGGAAGGACGCCGCCTTCAGGCGCCTCCAGGACCTGAGTATCAAAATAAGTGTGCTCTATGCAGGAAATGATTCCATGGCGAATGATATAATTAAAACAGAAGAGCAGGATATCCGGCTCTTCTGTGAGGCCGTTAATGACAGTCCTGTAACCAAAAGTTGTACTCCTCTACAGCTCTTCATGATAATGGAATCACTGATTGGGGGCCTCCTGATCCGCCAGTACATACGTCAGGAGTTATTAAGCGATGAAGATATAGATGCCGCCGTGGCTTTCATAGTCAGGGGTTTTTCCGGCATCGGTGAAATTTCAGATAACTAAACATCAGGAGAAAACAGATGAATACTAAGCATTTACGAGTGCTGGCTATTGCAGCACTTTTGGCAGCAGCGCTTACCGGGTGTTCCCGGGAAGCTGAAGAGACAACCCGGAGCATAGACGAAATCCATGCCCAGGAAGGGATTCCCGTACGGGTTCGGGAATTAAAGCCGGAAACCTTTACGTCCAGACTGGGCTACACATCGTCCCTTACCGGATCGGTGGAGTCCACAGCATCAGCCCTGATCGGAGACGTAATCGAGGAAGTTTTGGTTTCGGTTGGAGATTACGTGGAAAAAAACCAGGTTGTCCTGAGCTTTCCGGCGGACAATGCTTCGCTGAATTATGAGCAGGTCAGGATCAATTTTGAGAACGCGAAAACCTCCTTCGAACGGATCAGCAGACTCTACACCGCCGAGCAGGGAATCTCCCGGCAGGATTACGACAACGCCCGCACCCAGTACGAGATAGCCAAGGCCAACTGGGACACGGTACGGAAAATGAAGGACGTCCGGGCCCCGATCTCCGGGTACCTGACCCGGCTCAACGTATTGGAGTCAGACAATGTGAGCCCCGGCGACCCCCTCTTCACGATTTCCAACCACACAAAGCTCAAGAGCACTGTCTGGGTCACCGACCGGGAAATCGGCAGGATCTCGGTGGGGCAGGAAGCAATCGCCGCCTGGCGGGAACATACTCTTCCCGGACGGGTCATCCAGGTCGATATGGCCATGGACCAGGAACGCAAGGCCTTTGCAGTAAAACTGGAGTTCGAGAACCCTGATCTTACTGTGCCCAGCGGCATAACCGCGGATATCGGTATTGAGGTCTACTCCAACGACAACAGCCTTATCGTAGACATGGGAGAGTTTGTAGAGAGCGTCGACGGTCGCTATGTTTTCCTCGCGGAAAACGGTGTCAGTAAACGACGGGAAATCACAACCGGTCAGCAGGAGGGACTCAAGTTCGAGGTCCTCAGCGGACTGACCCCGGGGGATACCCTGATTACCGAAGGAGTCAACCTGGTCTCCGACGGAAGCAAGATCCGGATAATCGCCGCCAACGAAAGCGTAGCCAGGCAATAAGGCGAAAGGAGCCCCATTGTATGATACTCTCTGATTTATCGATTAAACGGCCGGTCATGATAACCATGTTCCTGGCCGCTCTTTTACTCTTCGGTGTGATCAGCTTTTTAGGTCTGGCCCTGAACCTGATGCCGGAGATGGATATTCCCTATGTTACCGTCCAGACGATCTACACCGGAGCAAGTCCCGAGCAGATTGAGGCCCAGATAACCCGGAAGATTGAAGACGAGGTCGGGACAGTCAGCCGCATAAAGAACATCACCTCCTACAGTCTGGATTCGGCATCCATCATGATTATCGAGTTCGAACTTGGCAAAGATCCCGACACGGCTACCCGGGAGATCAAGGACAAGGTCGACTCCATTATCAACGATCTGCCCGATGAAGCGGACGCCCCGATTGTGGAAAAGGTCGACATAACCGCCTTCCCCATCGTTGAGGTAATCATGGGCGGCAACATTGAAGCCACTGAACTCAACGAGCTTGCCGACAATGTCGTCAAGGAACGCCTCTCCCGTATCGAGGGAGTCGGATCCGTGAGTTTAAGCGGCGGTAAAGAACGGGAAATCCGGGTTGAGTTTGACAACCGGGTAGTCTACGAGAAGAATATCTCCCTGACCCAGGTGGGGCAGATCCTGGCGGCGGCCAATTTCAACCTGCCGGGAGGAAACTTCCAGACCGAAGGCCGGGACTTCTCCGTCCGCATGGAAGGGGAGTTCGAAACCCTGGCGGAGCTCTCTAACCTGGATATCCCCACCTCCGCAGGAACCTCAAAGCTCAGCAATATAGCCGAGGTCCGGGACACCGGCGCCACAGTCCGGGAACGCACAGTCTTTTTCGATAACAGGCTGAAGGAGCGGGACGAAAACACCGTTCGTATCAGCATAATCAAGAGCCCCGACGGCAACGCGGTTGAGGTTGCAGAGGGCGTCCGGGAGGCGCTTCCCGACCTTGTTTCCCAGCTTCCAGCCGGGGTAAACCTGGAGGTAATCCGGGACGAGTCGGACTTTATTCAGGGGACGGTGGACGATACCCTTTCCAATATTTTAATGGGTATCGGACTGACCGCCCTGGTCATCCTCTTCTTCCTGCACGATCTTCGCTCGACTGTTATTGTCGCCCTGGCCATGCCCATGTCGATAATTCCGACCTTTCTGATAATGAGCGTAATGGGCATGTCCCTCAACCTTATGTCCCTGATGGGACTTTCCACCGCCGTCGGTGTACTGGTCATGAACTCGGTTGTAGTTCTAGAAAACATCTTCCGGCATAAAGAGATGGGTCATGATAAGCGGACCGCCGCCGCCAGGGGGACCTCAGAAGTCGTGGTAGCTGTCGTGGCATCCACCATGACCAACGTCGCGGTTTTTCTACCCATGGCGAACATGAGCGGCATGGCGGGACTCTTTCTTAAAGAGTTCGCTGTTACCGTTGTCATTGCCACCCTCTTTTCCATGCTGATCTCCTTTACCCTGACCCCGATGCTGGCCTCGATCCTGCTCCCGGAGCATGACACCAAGAAACACCCCATCGGCCAGCGTCTTGAGGCCTGGTTCAGCGGACTGGAATCGGGCTATAAAAGGCTTCTGTCGCTCCTTTTGAAAAGCAAAACCCGCTCTACACTCCTCATAGGCGGAACCCTCGTCGCTTTTGTCGTCACCATGCTCCTCTTCAGCAGGGTTCCCTTTGAATTCGCCCCCTTCATGGACCAGGGACAGATCGAAATAAAGGTAGAGCTCCCCGAGGGCAGCAACCTGAGCCGAAGCGCCAGGACGCTGGAAGCGGTGGAATCGCGGATTGCCGAATTTCCTGAGGTCAAAACCGTTACCACGACCATCGGGTCCCTTTCCCAGATCGACCGGGGAACAAACCTGGCGGTCATGAGTGTCGCCCTTGCGGACAAGGATGAGCGCGACGCTTCGACGGTGGAACTCGCGGCGGAGTTCAGCGGCCACCTGGCGGACATACCCAACGCCAGAATACGGGTGACCCCGGTAAATGGAATGGGAGGAGGAAGAGGATCCCAGGTCTCCTTCTATCTGCAGGGGGAGAATCTGGCCCAGGTGGAAATATACCGCCAGGAGCTTGTATCCCGTTTACGGCAGATCCCCGGACTCATAAACGTATCCACATCCACGAAACCCGGCACCCCTGAGATTGTCCTGAGACCTGACAGGATGAAGCTGAGCGAAGCGGGGCTTTCGGTTCAGCAGCTTGCCATGACCATGCGGGCAGCCGTGGAAGGTATGGTTATGACCACCTTCAAGGAACGGGGACAGGAGTACGATGTGCGGGTCACCCTGAACGACGAGGATGTTTCGGGCATTGAAGAGATAGAAAACATTCTCCTTCCCACGAAGGCCGGCATATACCCCATATCTCACTTTGCCGAAGTACAGACAGGCAAGGGTATCAACCAGATCCTGAGAGTGAACAAGACAACCTCGGTAGAGTTTACCGGCGATCTTGCCCCGGGATACGTACTGGGAGAGATTACCGGCAGCATCGACAGTACCGTTGCCAATATGGATATGGAAGAGGGAGTCAGCATGCGCTGGGCTGGAAACGCCGAGATGCTGCAGGAGACCATCATGGACATGCTCTTTGTCTTTATTCTGGCAGTGGTGCTAACCTACATGCTGCTGGCGGCAATCCTGGAGAAGTTCGGTCAGCCGGTCCTGATCCTCTCCACTATTCCTCTCTCCCTGATGGGTGTGGTACTGGCTTTTCTGCTCACTGACAAAACCATGAACATGGTCTCCATGCTGGCCATCGTAATGCTGGTTGGAATGGTGGTAAACAACGCCATCCTGATCCTGGATTACGCCAATCAGCTCAGGGCCGGGGGAATGAATGTTCACGACGCCATACTCGAAGCCGCTCCCACCAAGCTAAAACCCATAATCATGTCCAACCTGGCCACCATGCTGGGCATGCTGCCCATGGCACTGGGAATCGGGGCTTCGGGAGCCGAGATGCGTCAGCCCATGGGTATCGTCAGCATCGGTGGACTCTTCGCCGCTACCTTCCTGTCGCTGTTCGTGATACCGGCACTGGAAAATTCCATCGAGTCGCGTAAAGTACGACGCGCCAAAAGTACATAAAGGAGATAGAAGATGAAGCGTTTTATCCTGATTCTTACTGCTTTCAGTTTTCTCGCCCTGGGCCTGCCTGCCCAGGAGCAGAGCATAGATCTGGCGGACTTTCTCTCCCTGGTGGAAAAGAACAGCCTCGACCTTACGGCGGCGGAAACCGACCGGCTCCTCGCCGAGGCCCAGGAACGCCTGGCAAAATCCGCGATATACCCCATGATCGGCGGCCAGGCAGGCTATACCCGCAACTTTATCGAGATAACCCAGGACATGGGCCCCCTTGGGGAGATTCCCATGAATACGGACAACGAGTTCAGCTTCGGGGTATCCGTCGAGCAAGCTATCTTCGACATGAAGGCCTTCCGCGGTGTGGAGGCAAGCAGGGAATACCTCAAGCTCACAGGCTCCGCCTACGAAGCTACCCGTCAGGCCATAATGACGGCTGCCAAGAAACTCTTTTACCAGTCCCTTCTGCTGCAGAAGGTGCTGGAGGTACGGGAGTCCTCCCAGGCGAATGCCTACGATACCTTCCAGGAAACCCGGGCGAAGTTCGAAAACGGAATAGCCTCGAAGATGGACGTTCTGCGGGCGGAGGTCAACTGGAAGGTTACCATCCCCGAGACCACCCAGGCGGCGAAAAATCTGGATGTCGCCCTGAACAACCTTAAGAACATGGCGGGTATAGCCCCGGAAGAGACGATACAGCTTTCCGGCTCCCTTATGGAGTACCCGGAGCTTCCGCCGAAACTGCCGCTCCAGGAGATTCTGAGCTCCCGTCCGGATTACGAAGCCCTGCTGAACCAGCGTCAGCTTCAGGAGATCAACGTGGCAGCCAAAAGGGCCGAGTTCTATCCCAGCCTTTCCGCCAATATTACCTACGGCTGGCAGGCGGCGAACAACGAGTTCGACTTATCGGATCCCACGGATTCCTTAAGCGCGGGGCTGACGGTGAATATTCCAATCTTTTACGGAGGAAGCCGCTTTGCCCAGCTGGATCAGGCCAGGCTCGAGCTGGAGCAGACCCATACCAGCATCGCCAAAAAACAGGACGACGTCCGCACCCAGATTGAATCCATCCGCCTGAGCCTGAAGGAAGCCTCCGACCGCATCGAGTCCGCCCGGCAGACCCTGAGTACCGCCGAACAGGCCTACGAGATAACCAGCACCTCCCTGGAAAGCGGTCTCGCTACCCAGCTTGAATTGAAGGATGCCCGCCTGAGCCTGGAAGGGGCCCAGCTCCAGTACTATTCGGCTATTTTCGATTACCTGAACGCCTACTTCGACTGGCAGTCCGCTGTCGGCGTAGGAGCGGAACTGCTATAGACAGCGGGGGCCGTTTCGGATATTCTTTTCCGCGTCGGCCCTCTTTTTCGGCCCAACCTACCTTAGTATTCAAGGATACCAGTACATATGCCCCATCGCGACGCGAGAAACGAAAATTTACGTAACATTGCCATAATAGCCCACGTAGACCATGGTAAAACAACCCTGGTGGACTCCCTGTTCAAGCAGAGCGGGACCTTCCGAGATGGAAAAGAGACGGAAGAACGGCTCATGGATTCCATGGAACTCGAGCGGGAGCGGGGAATCACCATCGCCGCCAAAAACTGCTCGGTCAGCTGGAAGGGCATAAAGATCAATATCCTGGATACCCCGGGGCACGCCGATTTCGGCGGCGAGGTCGAACGGGCCCTCTCCATGGTGGACGGGGCGATCCTGCTGGTGGACGCCTCCGAGGGTCCCCTGCCCCAGACCCGGTTTGTGCTCTCCAAGGCGCTGCAGGCGGGCCTCAAGATCATCGTTGTCATCAACAAGATCGACCGCTCCGACGCACGGCCGCTGCAGGTGGCTGACCAGGTGTCGGACCTGCTTATCGATCTTGACGCCACGGAGGAGCAGCTTGATTATCCCCTGCTCTTTGCCGACGGCCGTGCGGGTATAGCAAAAAATAGCCTCGAGGAGGAGTCCTCCGACCTGTCGGTACTCTTTGAAGCCATCCTCAGCGAAATCCCCGCCCCGGCCTACGAGTCTGCAGCCCCTTTCCAGATGCTGGTCTCCGACCTCTCCTACTCCGACTTTCTGGGACGCCTGATTATCGGCAAGGTGGTCAACGGCAGCGCCCGATCCCGGGAGAGCCTTGTCTGTCTTGGAGAGAAGGACCGCAGAATGCCGGTGAATGTAAGCAAACTCCAGGTCTATGCGGGCCCGGCCCTGGTGGAAGCTCCGGAGGCCCGGGCGGGAGACATCGTTGTTCTTGCCGGGGTGGATGAGGTGCATATCGGGGATACCATCTGTACAAAGGAGAACCCCAAAGCCCTGCCCCGGATAACCGTGGACGAGCCTACGGTGGCCATGCGTTTTGCTGCCAATACCTCACCTTTTTCCGGAATGGAGGGTAAATTCGTCCAGTCCAGCAAACTCAAGGAGCGCCTCGAAAAGGAGACCCTCAAGAACGTATCTCTGCAGGTCGAGAATGCCGCCGACGGCGACGGCTTTATTGTAAAGGGGCGGGGAGAGTTTCAGCTGGCTATCCTGATAGAGACCATGCGCAGGGAAGGTTTCGAACTCTGCGTCGGCCGTCCGGAGGTAATCTACCGGGAAGAAAAGGGAAAGCGGACCGAACCCATAGAACACCTGGCGGTGGACTGCGAGGAACTCTTCTCGGGCATCGTCACCGAGAAGCTTTCCAAACGCAAGGGACGCATGGTGAGTTATGTAAATCACGAAAGCGGCCGGGTCCGCCTTGAGTTCAGCGTACCTTCCCGGGCCCTTATCGGCTACCGGGATGAGTTCCTCACCGATACCAAGGGGACGGGCATCATGAACTCCTATCTTACCGGCTACGAAGAGTACCGGGGAGATTTTCCCCAGCGCTTTACCGGTTCCCTGGTCTCCGACCGCAGAGGCGAGGCCGTAGCCTACGCCCTCTTCAACCTGGAACCCCGAGGCTCCATGTTTGTAGTTCCCGGCGACAAGGTCTACGAGGGCATGATCGTGGGAGAGCACAATCGGGAAAACGACCTGAATGTGAACCCCTGCAAAGAGAAGAAACTCTCCAATATGCGGGCAGCCGGCAAGGACGATAATGTTATCCTCTCTCCCGTCCTGCCCATGACCCTGGAACGGGCTATTCAGTTCATCCGGGAGGATGAGATGGTGGAGGTAACCCCCAAATCGATCCGCCTCAGAAAGCGTATCCTCGCCGCTTCCAACAGAAAGATCGCGGAAAAACGGGCGGGCTGAGTCAGTTTCCTGCCCGATACCGCAGGACTCTGGTGGAGTTCAGTACCGCCAGCAGGGCAACCCCGACATCGGCGACAACCGCCAGTCCCATTGAGAGGCTTCCCAGTACCCCGAAAAGCAGGAAAACCGCCTTGAAGCCCGCTGCAAACAGTATGTTCTGCCATACTATGCGGCGGGTCCTTCCGGCAATTTCAAGGGCTTCGGGGATGCGGCTCAGCCTGTCGTCCATGATAACCAGATCAGCTGCCTCAACCGCGGCATCGGAGCCCAGGCCCCCCATGGCAATCCCCACATCCGCCCGCATGATAACCGGGGCGTCGTTGATACCGTCTCCCACGAAGGCGGTGGATCTGCCGGTACTGTCCGCCATGATCCTCTCCAGGTTCTCCACCTTCTCCTCAGGCAGAAGCCCCGCCCTGTAATCGTCAAGCCCGGTCCCGGCGGCGATCCCTGCAGCCCGGCTCTCATCGTCTCCGGTGAGCATCATGATCCGGCGTATCCCCTGCCGACGCAGTCTCTGAACAGTCCCGGGAGCCTCATCCTTTATGCTGTCCCCCAGTTCAAAGGATCCGGCATATACACCGCCCACAGCCACATGGACCGCTGAGTCTCCAAAGCCGGAAGGTATTTCCACACCCTCCCTGGCAAGCAGTCGTGGCGAGCCTGCCAGAATCTGCTGACCATCGACTTCTGCGCTTATACCATAGCCCTTCTCTTCACGGTATCCGCCTGTTTGCCAGGAGGCGGGGAGATCTCCCCGGGCTTCCCTGATGGAACGGGCAATGGGATGATTCGAGTGAGATTCCGCGGCGGCAGCGTAATCCAGAAGCTCCTCCCGGGTGAAGCCCGGGGCGACATGTATTTTCTGCAGCCTGAACTCTCCCCGGGTGAGGGTCCCGGTCTTGTCGAAGACCAGGGTGCCGAGATCCTTGAGTGCATCCAGAACCTCCGCCCCTTTTACCAGAATCCTGTGCCGCGAAGCGGCGCCGATCCCCGCGAAGTAGCCCAGGGGGATGGAGACGACCAGGGCACAGGGACAGGATATGACCAGAACCACCAGGGCCCGGTAGATCCAGGGGCTGAAAGGACCGCCAGTCAGCAGGGGCGGAACCAGAGCGGATGCCAGAGCAATGGCCACCACCATGGGGGTATAGACCCGGGCAAAGCGGGTTATAAATTTCTCCGTGGGCGATTTCCTGCCAGAAGCCTCTTCCACCAGGCTGAGGATCCTGGCGGCGGAACTCTCCCCGAAGGGCCGGGTCGTCCGTATCCGCAGACGACCATCGTCGTTGACGAAGCCCGCGGAGACCTCGCTGCCGGAATCGACCCGACGCTGCACCGATTCCCCGGTCAGAGCGGCGGTATCGACGAAGGATGCTCCATCGAGAACGGTCCCGTCCAGAGGGATGGTTTCTCCCGGTCGGACCTCGATGACCGACCCGACCTCCACCTTCACAGGATCGACGATCACTGTCCCGTCGCCCTGCACAAGCCTGGCGGAGTCGGGACGCAGCTTCATCATTTCGCGGATCGACCGTCGGGATCCTGCGACAGCCCGATCCTGAAGGGCCTCACCGATGGAATAGAAGAGCATAACCCCCACCGCTTCATGGATTTCACCAATGGCAATTGCCCCCAGACTGGCAATGGACATCAAAAAGAGCTCGTCGAAAACACGTCCCTTCAGGATGTTGCGAAGGGCCCCATAGAGCACATGGCTGCCGGCAAGCAGAAAGGCCGGGACCAGCAGGACATGGAGACCCCAGCCGCCAAGCATGCTGTACAGGGTATCCGAGAAAACCAGGCCTGCGGCAAACAGAAGGGCTGCCAGGCCGATACGGAAGACGGTAAAGCCGGCTCCCTGCGGGACTGATTCCCCGCCTCCGTCCTCTTCATCACGCAGGGAAGCTCCAGGTTCCACCCGGTTCAATACTTCCCGGGCCTTTATATAACGAGAGGGATCGATCGAGAGGGTTCCGTTGGCAAAATTGAAAACTGCCGTTTCCAGCCCCTCGGTCCTCCGCATCTCCTCTTCTATGGTATTCGCACACATGGCACAATCCACACCGTCGACACGATACTGTTTGCTCATGCTTCCTCCAGATAATGTTCCCTGGCGATCTGAATCAGGTCCGTCACGTGATCGTCATTCAGCCGGTAATAGACCTGTTTGCCTTCCCTGCGATATGAGACCAGACGCATCACCTTCAGCAGCCGCAGATGGTGGCTCACCGCCGGAAGACTCATATCCATGATCAGGGCCAGGTCGCAGACGCAGAGTTCCCGCTGGGACAGCAGATAGAGAATCCGTGTGCGGGTCTCATCCGCCAGGGCCTTGAACAGCTCCGACAGACCTGCGACATCCAGCAGGGAGTCCCTCAGGCTTTCCGCCTCGGCTTTAACGGAGATACCGTATTCTGTACACAAGTCATTGTTTGTCTGTTTCTGTTCCTTCATTCTTATGGCCACCTACGATTAAGCACTTACTTAATTGATAATATGTATACGCTTCAATGTCAAGTATTTCATTTATTGATTAAAGTTCTCAATATCAACACAATAAAAGAACGAACAGGGAGGAGTAACATGAGTAATGTATGCCGCTGGTATGATCAGACTTCGGGGATGAAACGAGCCTGGGACAAGGGGCTTCTGGCTAAAGCATGGATTGATAATTACTGCCTCAACGGAGGAAAAAACTGTGTCCGGAAGCGACGATTCGAAACAGAAGGCTACGTCTCCCCCGATTACGTTCTTCCCGACGGCACCGTTGATGAAAAGCTGAAGGAAGCCAGGGATAAGGGAATTTTTTAGGCCCACCCCATATACTTGAAATTCTCGTTGATAGTCTCCGTTAAGTATGTATATAATGATTCTCAATTACAATAAAGGAGACAAGCATGCACAAAAGATCCCTCCTTCCTTTTGGCGTTATAGCCATAATCTCGGCGGCAATGTTCTCGTCCCACTTCGGTGTGGGGGACCTGATTTTTCCTCCGATCCTGGGAAGAAACATGGGGACCAACTGGTTCGTCGCTGCCCTGGGGTATATGCTCATCAACAGCGTCGGGGTATGGCTGGCCTACCTGGCCTGCGCCCATCAGAATAAGTCCCTGACAGGTATTGCCACCAATATTCTTGGAAACATTGGCGGAAAGATCTATACCGCCATTCCCATACTCATTACCGTCTTCTTTATTCTTCCCCGGGTTTCCAGTGCAACCCATGAGATGGCCATAGCCCCGCTTTTGCCGAAGGTTCCCCTGTGGGCCACCCTGGCGGTTTTTTTCCTCCTCAGCCTCTATATTGCGGCTACCAGGGCAAAGGTAATCGACAAAATCGGAAAAGTCCTGGCACCGCTGTTGATTTTGTTCGTCGTTATTCTGGCAGTGAAAGGAATCTTCACACCCCTGCAGGCTCCCCGGGGATCCGCTTCTGCCCCCCTCAAGGAGGGCATGTTGAACGCCTATAACACCATGAATGCGATTGCAGCACTGCTCTTCGGCGGCTGGGTACTCCACGAGTTGAATATACGAAACATCACGACAAGAGAGGACAAGGACATAAACCTCAACGTCATCGGGATACTGACCGCGATCCTCCTGGGAATAACATCCACGGTGCTGGTCTACCTGGGAGCATCCTCCGGCGCAGCTTTCCCCGAGGCTGCCATAGGGGTTCTTTCAACCGAAATCGCCAATGGACTTCTGGGAAACCTGGGTCTTTTCAGCTTTGCACTGATAATGGCCCTGAGCTGTTTAACCACCGCCGCTGCAATAATCTCCATGGCGGGGGATATGTTCTCCGAGATGAGCGGCGGAAAGCTGAAATATCGACCTATAGTAATCGGTGCCACCATCGCCGGATTTGTACTGGGGCTGGTGGGATTGAGCAGAATCGTCAATTATACGGTCCCCTGGCTGGTTCTGATGTATCCCTCGATCATAGTCATTATCCTCAGCGGTCTCTTGTATAATTTCGACCGGCTAAAATATGCCGTAAGTGCCGGAGTAGGCCTTGCCCTCCTCTTCGGACTGGGGGATATGCTCTCTTTCTACGGTCTTACGGACAATGCTATAAGCCGCCTGTCTGCCGCAATGCCCCTGGGAAATCACGGACTGGGATGGGTGCTGCCTGTTCTTGTCATTATGTTTTTAACCGGGTTCAGCCTGAAAATTCGCGCTTCCCGTACCGGTTCCGGAAAAAACGCATGAAAGAACGCCTGCAGGAATTTCTGCATCGGAAGATTGAGGAAGGGCTGTTTCCCGGAGCACAGCTCCTGGTCGGCCATAAAGGCAGAATCCTTGCCGATCTGAATATGGGCTCAATGCTGAAGGGCTCACGGGATCCAAAGGACGCGGTTACCGAAAATACCCTCTTCAACATCGAATCCATTACCAAGGTCATGGTCACTTTGCCCATCGTCTTCAAACTGATGGAAGAGGGAGAGCTGCGACTGGACGACTGCCTGGTCCGCTATCTCCCGGAATTCGGGACAACGGCCCAGAAAAAAAAGGTGAGAATCCGGGACCTGTTGAACTTCTCCGGAGGGATTCCCATGGATGACCCCGCGGGTTGCGAGGAAGCAGCTCTTAAAGGGGACCTGGAGAAATCCTGGAAGCTTCACTACAGCCAGGACCTGGTTCATCCGCCGGGCACAAAGATCCTCTACAGCGATGTCTCCTGCAGGATTCTCGGAAAGGCCCTGGAAAAACTCATGGGAAAGTCCCTGGCAGCCGCTGCCTCCGAATGGTTTTTTACTCCCCTGGGAATGAAGAACACGACCTTTACCCCGAAAAACAGGGAATCCTGTGCCGCCACCGGAGTCTCGGACCGGGGCCGAAGCTTGAGGGGAGAAATCTGCCAGGACCTGGAACACGCCCTCGGCGAGGTCCTCGGCTCGGACGGACTCTTTTCAAACGCCCATGACATGTTTGTCTTCTCCCAAATGCTCCTGGAAAAAGGCATCCATAACACACATCGTTTTTTTTCAGACCCAAGCCTGGAGCGAATGACCAGGGGGGTAAGCAACGCCGGGCTCTTCCAGGAACCTTCATCCTACCTGCAGTATATTGTGGGGGGACCAAAAACCTGGTTCTGGGAGTATGCCCGCTCACCCTTCTCATTCTTCGGAGATCTTGTATCTGACTCGGCAATCGGCAAGATGGGCGGAGCCGGTACCTTTCTTCTCATCGATCCGGCTTATGACTTGGTCATCGTGTACCTGACCAATTACGGCCAGCCGGAACGCTCTCTTGAAGGCGACGAGGGATGGAACACGTTCTTCCGGGATATCGATGTGATGGGATTATGCAACATGGTGTTGGAGAATCTCGTATAGAGAAGAAATCCGGATTCCTGAAGACCGGCTGCTACTCCTTTGATGAGACCTGGATAATCCCGATACCCCGCTTTCGCAGAAGATCGAGGAAGGCCGGATCGGCAGCGTCATCGGTAATCAGGGTATCCACAGCGGAAAGATCACATACATGACCCAATGCCGTCTGCCCCAGCTTGCCGCTGTCGGAGATAAGCACAACCCGCTTCGCGCAGTCGATCATCCGCTGCTTAACCGATGCCTCCACGATTGTATGGTCAGTAAGGCCTTTCTCGATGGAGACTCCCTTGACCGAAAGGAACAGAATATCCGCGTTAACGGTATCGAAGAAATTTTCGGCAGGCGAACCTGTCATTGAGCGCGAGGGGCCG
This sequence comes from Marispirochaeta aestuarii, assembly GCF_002087085.1. Classification (NCBI taxonomy): domain Bacteria; kingdom Pseudomonadati; phylum Spirochaetota; class Spirochaetia; order Spirochaetales; family Spirochaetaceae; genus Marispirochaeta; species Marispirochaeta aestuarii. The sequence goes on from NZ_MWQY01000006.1 coordinate 138,383, forward strand.
TGCACAATCCCTCCGGAGAGAATCAGCGTCAGTTCCGGAAGCCCCGTCAGTATCTGCGCGGCTTCCAGGGACGAGGTAATAACGGTGATATGTTCCATTTCGCAGAGTTTAACGGCGATTTCATAGGCGGTAGTACCCGAACCGATAATCACGGTATCCCCGCTCTGTACCAGTGCGATAGAGGCTCGTGCCAGAGCGCTCTTGACTCCCCGGTTCTGACTCAGACGACGGGAAAAAGTAGCCCCGGAGACGCTGGACTGCAGAAGTCCGGCACCGCCCTTGGTACGAAAACAGATCCCCGCTTCCTCCAGGGCAACAAGGTCCCGCCGGATCGTGTTCTCCGAAACATTGAGCACGCGGCTGAGCTCCGCTACCTTTACCGTATGCCGGGTGGACAGAAACTCCTGAATTTTCAAAAACCTGTCCGGCTGCAGAAGTCTGGAATCATCGTTCATGATGAAGAAGTATAAACCGTCTGCAGTTATGTCATCAATATAAGGGATAAACCACGGTTCACTGGATTATGACGCGGGAGATACGATATCCGCGCTTCCGAAATCATCAGGCAGTCTCTATGCGCAGCCTCCGTGCAGCCGCAACCATGTTGGTCAGGGAAGGAATAACCTCTTCCCATTGGCGTGTTTTCAGACCGCAGTCCGGATTGACCCACAGCCGTTCCTCCGGGATCCGCCGGGCGGCCTGCTTCATCAATGCCACAATGTGATCCTCCCCGGGGATGTTGGGAGAATGGATATCATAGACCCCTGGACCGATCCCGTTTGGATAGTTGAAACGGTCGAAGACGTCGAGGAGATCCATGTCTGAACGGGATGTTTCGATGGTGATTACGTCGGCATCCATATCGGCAATGGAGGCAATAATATCCTTGAACTCCGAGTAGCACATATGGGTATGAATCTGGGTTTCATCGGCGACTCCGTTGGCGGTAATCCGGAAGCATTCCACCGCCCAATCCAGGTACTCCTGCCACTCTGATCTGCGCAGGGGGAGCCCTTCCCGCAGGGCCGCCTCGTCGATCTGTATTATCCGGATACCCGCTTTCTCCAGGTCCAGCACTTCTTTACGGATAGCAAGGGCAAGCTGCCGGCAGGATTCCGAGCGGGGCTGGTCGTCCCGTACGAAAGACCAGTTGAGAATAGTTACCGGACCTGTCAGCATGCCTTTCATGGGCTTATCAGTCAGTGACTGGGCGTAGGTGATCCAGTCCACAGTCATGGCTTTCGGGCGGCTGATGTCTCCGAACAGAATCGGCGGTTTAACGCAGCGTGACCCATAGGACTGTACCCAGCCGAAATCGCTGAAGGTATAACCGTCGAGCTGTTCGCCGAAATACTCCACCATGTCGTTACGCTCCGCCTCACCGTGAACAAGAACATCCAGCCCGAGAGCCTCCTGTTCACGGACACAACGGGCAATCTCGCGCTGTATCGCATCGGTGTATTCGCTCCGGTTTATCTTCCCGGTTCTGAACTGTCGGCGAACCCGGCGGATTTCCGGTGTCTGGGGATAGGACCCGATGGTGGTGGTTGGAAATTTCGGCAGCTTCAGCAGCGGGGCCTGGACCGCCGCCCTTACAGGGTAGGAACTTTTACGGCAGCCCATCTCCGGTCTTATACCCGCCAGGGCCTCGCGTACCGCAGGATTCCTGACCCGGGGAGAATTCTGCCGGGCTTCGACGGCTTCCTGGTTTGAATCCAGTTCATCCCTGACCGCATCCCGCCCCAGATTGAGGGCCGCGGCCAGGAGGGAGAGTTCTTCCAGCTTCTGCCGGGCGAAGGCAAGCCAGGATTTGATCTCCCCGTCAAGCTTCTCTTCCCTTTCGAGGTCTGCCGGCACATGCAGCAGCGAGCAGGAGGGTGCTATCCACAGGCGATCGCCGAGATGTTCGGCAAGAGGTTCAAGCCAGTCCAGCACAGTATTCAGGTCGGTCTTCCAGATATTACGGCCGTTGATCACCCCCAGGGAGAGTATCCGGTCGGACGGAAGTATATGAAGCAGGGACTCTATGTCGTCACGTCCGTTGACCGCATCCAGATGCAGTCCCGCAACCGGAAGTTCCGCAGCCAGCTCACGGTTTTCCCCCAGCCTGCCGAAATAGCTTGTCAGCAGCAGTTTTACCGGAGATTCCTTCAGCCCGTCATAGGCTCTGCGAAAGGCATCCTTCCATTCAGCATCGAGCTCGGTAACGAGCACCGGTTCATCGATCTGCACCCATTCCACCCCCTCTCCTGCAAGCAGCTCCAGCAGCTCCCCATAAACCGGGACAATTCCCGAGAGAAGGTCGAGTTTATCAGACCCGTCCTTTGTTTTTCCCAGGGAAAGATAGCTAAGGGGCCCCGTAATTACCGGTTTGGCAGTAATCCCCAGGGACTTCACCTCCGCCAGTTCCTGCAACAGCCGGGAAGCATCCAGTGTAAAGCCGGTATCAGCGCTCAACTCCGGGACTATGTAGTGGTAATTGGTATCGAACCACTTGGTCATTTCGCCGGCATTGATCCCGGAGAATCCGGCTTTCTCATCCGCAGCCGGAGCAGAACGTCCCCGGGCCACGCGAAAACAGGTATCCAGCATATCGCCGCTGTAGGCCTTCACCCTCTCTGGGATATTTCCCAGGGTAAAACTCATATCAAGGATCTGATCATAAAAGGAAAAATCACCCAGGGGAATCAGGTCAAGACCCGACTGATCCCGCCAGTGCCGTCGCCGCAGGTCCGCACCCAGTGTTTTCAGCTCCTTCAGGGAGGATTTCCCCTTCCAGTAGGCTTCCAGACCAATTTTGAGTTCCCGCCCTGCACCGATACGGGGATATCCGAGATTATGTTTTTTTACCATAACAACTCCTGTGCCCGATTATTCATGCAGGGAGTATACTTGCTTATAATCCATGAAGTAAAATGATATATTTTCAGTCATACATGCTTTTTATTCATACATAGGAGAACACGTATGGCAGCCATACTTGAACGGATTCACCTGGAGATTTTGCGGGCCGTCCACATCCACGGCTCCCTCACGGCGGCCGCCGGGAAAATGAATCTCACCCAGTCGGCCCTCAGCCACAGCATCCTCAAACTTGAAGATCAGCTGGGTCTTCAGGTATGGCGCCGGGAAGGACGCCGCCTGTATCCCACCCAGGCGGGGGAGTACCTGCTGAGACTTGCCAACCGCCTTCTGCCCCAGTTTGAACATGCCGAGGAACGCTTTGAGCAGTATGCCCGAGGGGAGCGGGGCACCCTGCGCATCGGCATAGAATGTCATCCCTGTTACCAGTGGCTTTTAAAAATCGCCGCCCCCTATCTGGCCGCATGGCCTTCGGTGGATCTGGATGTCAAACAGAAGTTTCTCTTCGGCGGTATCGGCGCCCTGTTCAGTTATGATATCGACCTGCTGGTCACCCCCGACCCGCTGTACAAAAAGGGGCTGCTCTTTGAACCGGTCTTTGATTACGAGCAGGTTCTGGTGGTGGGAGCTGACCATCCGCTGGTCACTGCTGCATATGTCGAGCCGGAACAGCTCTCCCGGGAAACACTGATAACCTACCCGGTCGATGTGGAACGACTGGATATCTTTACATGCTTTCTGACCCCTGCCGGAATCAGTCCCAGGCGGCACAAACTGATTGAAACGACGGAGATAATGCTGCAGATGGTCGCAAGCGGACGGGGTGTGGCAGCTCTGCCCCGCTGGCTGGTGGAAGAGAATGCCGGAAAATTCCCCGTTTTTCCGGTACGTCTGGGAGAGTCCGGAGTCGATAAGCAGCTTTTTATCGGCATACGTGAGACTGACGCCGATATCGACTATGTACAGGCTTTTCTGGAGCAGGCTCGCAGTCAGCAGTAAGAACTGATCAGGATACTACAGGAACACTGTACTCAATCCCCAGCTGACTGCAGAGCTCCCGCAGGAAAAATCCCACATCGCTGACCACGCCGATTGCCTGGCCCGATCCCCGGTCGGAAAGTTTTGTAACCACCGCCGGATTGATATCCACGCAGACTGTTTTTACCCAGGAAGGAGTCATATTCCCCGTTCCGATAGAGTGAAGCATGCTGGAAAGCATCAGCAGCAAGTCCGTCTCTTTCATGATTTCGGCGTACTGACGCTGAGCTTCTATCATATCGTTCACGGTTTCCGGCAGCGGGCCGTCATCCCTGATGGAGCCGGCCAGACAGTAGGGGATTCCGGATTTAATCACCTGATACATGAGACCTCCCGTAAGGTCCCCCGCTTCTATGGCTCCCCGGATTGAACCGTAACCGTAAATACGGTTAATGGCCCGCATGTGATGATTATGTCCTCCATGGGTGGGTTCCCCGCTTTTCGTATCAACCCCCAGGGAAGTCCCGTAGAAAAAATCCTCCAGATCATGAACCGCTACGGCATTGCCTCCAAGAAACCCCTGTATGTAGCCTTCCCGGATCATCGCGGCCAGAGCCTCTTTGCCGCCGGTATGGACAACTACAGGTCCGCAGACAACAACGGTACGTCCGCCTCTCTCCTTCAGGCGCCTCAGATCTTCCGCTATCCGGGCCGCCGCAACGGCGTAGCTCCGTTCCGAGGAGACATCGTTGGACATGAAGGAAAAACTCTCCGCCTTTCCTTCGATCCTGGGGGGATAAACACGAACAGAATCGCTGCCGCAGAGGATTTCATCTCCCTTCTTCAGGTCCCGCAGTTTGGTGCATATCAGCCGGTCTCCGGATCTGACGACAGCCGCGTCCATCCGCTGTTCCTCCACAGGTACCCAGCGTCCTCCCGTAAACACTTCGCTCCGGTGATTGGTGGTGGAGTAAAAGCCTTCCGGGGCGTGCCTGTCCCGGTCGACAACATGGAATTCCCCTTCACTGGCGCCCTTCTCAAATACACCGAGAGGAGTCAGTTTGGAAAGCAGCAGCTCTTTCGGCTCCGCTCCGGAAATTGAGATCTCTATTCGGGAAGTATTTTCCGGACGTTTTCCAAAATGAAAATTGTCTATGGTGTAATCAAATCCTTCCGTTATAATCAGGTTCAGGATTTCCGAAAGGAGGCCATTGTCTATCAGATGGCCTTCGCTGATAATCGTGAGGGGTTCCATTCAGTTCCTCCTGGCTGACTCTGATTCATCCTGACGATGGGCTGCCTCCGGCGAGAAGGCTGGAAAACAGACCGAAACATACTCCGTCTCTTCACTGAAGGGATTGGCGTAACGCACCAGGGCCCCGGCATTAACCTTGATGGACTCTCCGGCGGAGAGTACCATCCGTTCTCCGTTGACGGTGACCTCCTTTTTTCCCCGCAGGACCAGGGTGTACTCATCGAAATCGGGCCGCTGGGGCGGTTCGCTCCAGCCGGCGGGTGCCACCATGCGGGCAATGCTCAGGGCCTCTTCACCGGAGGAGGCCCTGCCGAAGTGTTCTTCGATGAGTTTTCCGTCCGTGGTGGGTACAATAAAAGGTTCCGTCTGTATCTGGTATCCCGTGCTCATGATTCCTCCTTGGATTCACCCAGGAATTGTACCCGGCTTTTCGGCAGAGGAAAAGTGGGTACATTTTCATGATTAATCATTTCCATGGGAGTCCTTCTATTTGACTAGAATGCACGATCACTGGTAGTCTCAGCCTGAGATTTACATTGCAAGGAACCCGTTTATGGCATCAATCCGACCCTTTAAGGCCCTGCGGCCGCTGCCGGAGTATGCGGCAAAGCTGGCCAGCGTACCCTACGATGTGGTATCCACCCGGGAGGCCCGCAGCCTTGCGGAGGGAAACCGATACAGCTTTCTGCACGTGGTACGCCCGGAGATAGATCTGCCTGATTCCGTGGATATCCACGACGATGCAGTCTACGAAAAGGCGGCGGAAAACTTCTCCGCCCTTAAAACAGAGGGTGTCCTTGTTCAGGAGAACGAGGCCTCCCTTTATATTTACCGCCTCGAAATGGACGGCAGGGAGCAGATCGGTATAGCCGGCTGCTGCCTCGTAGACGAGTATGATAACGACACCATCAAAAAACACGAGTTTACCCGAAAGGCCAAAGAGGACGATCGGGTCCGCCACATGCTGACCCTCAGGGCCCATGCAGGACCGGTGCTGTTAACCTATCGAAGGACAGAACCCCTCGCCCGTCTGCTGGAACAGGAGAGTTCCGGAACGCCTCTTTTTGATTTTACCGCCGTCGACGGCATCCGCCACACCATCTGGCGCTGTGAAAACCCGGCACAGATCCAGGAGGCCTTTCGGGAGGTTCCATCCCTCTACATAGCCGACGGACACCACCGTGCCGCAGGGGCCAGCCGGGTAAAAGCCCATATGCTCGCACAGGGAATATCAGCTGACGGATCGGAGGAGTTCAGCAGCTTTCTTACGGTTATTTTTCCGTCGGATCAGCTGAATATCTTTGCCTACAACAAGTATGTACGGGACCTGGGCGAGAAAACGCCCGGGGAACTTCTATCAGCCCTGAAAGCGGATTTTCTGGTTACTCCCGCCGGCGGAGGATACCCTGAAGCCAGGGGGGAGATTCACATGTACCTGGAGAGCAGCTGGTACAGGCTGGCGTTCAAAAACCCGCAGACCGATTCTACAGATCCGGTCTCCGCCCTGGATCTCTCCCGCTTTGAAAAGCTTCTTCTTGAGCCCATCCTGGGCATCGAGGACCAGCGGAGTTCCCAGCGGATCGACTTTGAAGGGGGGATCGGAAGTCCGGAAAAGCTGGCTGAACGGGTAGACCGGGAAGGGGGTACGGCTTTTACCTTTTATCCCGTCAGCGTCGAGGAGCTGATGCGGGTTTCCGACGCCGGAATGGTCATGCCTCCCAAGTCAACCTGGTTCGCCCCGAAGCTGCGTTCCGGGCTTCTTGTTCATGAGTTCTAAAAACAGAAGGAGAAAAAAGATGAGAAAATACAACTTTTACGCCGGCCCCTCGACCCTTCCCGTGGAGGTTCTGGAGGAGCTGAAAGAAGAGATAGCCGACTACCACGGAGAAGGCCTCTCGATGATAGAGACCAGTCACCGCAGCCCCATGTACGACAGGGTCCATGAAGAGACCATCGAGCTTTTTCACGAACTCATGGGAATCCCGGTAAACTACAAGGTTCTCTTCATAGGCGGCGGTGCCACCCTGCAGTTCGGTATGGTCCCCATGAACCTGCTGAAACCCGGGACCGTCGGGGAATATGTAAAGAGCGGCAGCTGGGCGGGGAAGGCGATAAGCGATGCACGAACCATAGGTCAGGTACGAATACTCTGGGACGGGAAGGATTCAGGCTACACAGCCCTGCCGGACCCCGTATCCCTGAAACCGGGAAATGACGCTGCCTATCTCCATCTGACCTCCAACGAAACCATCGGCGGAGTCCAGTGGAAGGCTTTCCCTAAAACCGGCGACATCCCGCTGGTGGCGGACATGTCTTCCGACATCCTGAGCAGGACCTTCGATGTCAGGGACTTCGGACTCATCTACGCGGGAGCCCAGAAGAATATCGGCCCGGCAGGAGTTACCGTGGTAATTATCCGGGATGACCTGGCCGCCGCATCCCCGGAAAACCTGCCGGCATACCTGCGATACAAAATCCACGCCGAAAAGAACTCCCTCTACAACACCCCGCCGGTTTTTGCGATCTATGCGATAAACAAGGTGCTCAGGTGGCTCAAGGCACGGGGAGGAGTCGCGGGAATCGAAAAGCTCAACACACAGAAAGCGGAAGCCATCTACTCGGTTATCGACGGGAACCCCGGCTTCTACTCATCCCCGGTGGAAAAGAGCGTCAGGTCCCGGATGAACGTCGTGTTCAGGCTTCCCTCTGAGGAGCTGGAAAAAGAGTTTATTACCAGGGCAAAGGACAAGGGCATGCTGGGCCTCAAAGGCCACCGCGACGTCGGCGGCTGCAGGGCCTCCCTCTATAACGCCCTTCCCCTGGAGGGAGCCAGGGCTCTGGCCGACTTGATGAAGGACTTCGCCGCCGAAAAAGGCTAAGGGACGCCCGCCATTTGAATCCCGCCGTGATCATTAGTAGCTTGTATGTAGTACACGAAACAATCGGGAGGTTACTATGTACGCTACTATTGATCGCGAAACCTTAAAAAAGAAACTCGACAATCACGAAGATATACATCTCATAGAAGTTCTGGCGGAAAAGGAGTTCCAGCGTCTCCATATAAAGGGAGCCGAACATATCCAGTTCGGCGAAATCGGTAAAATCGCGAAGCAGCGCTTCAAACCTGATGACGAAATCATCGTCTACTGTGCCGACAAGGCGTGCAAAGCCAGTCCCACGGCAGCGAAAAAGCTGGACACCATGGGTTTTACCAATGTGTATGATTACGAAGAAGGTAAAAAGGACTGGGTAGAAGCAGGCTATCCTGTCGAGGGCAGGGAAGCGGGCGCACACGCCTAGGGGGAAACATGTATATACTGCTCTTTTCCCTCATCGTTGCCCTGGGCGCCGGGTCGATTTATCTCGGCATACTTAAACATAAGAAATTACCCGTCGTTACCGGATTGCTTATCCTGATTTCTCTGGCGGTCTTTATCTGGTTTATGGGATTCTGGGCGGAAAAACTCTGGTTTGAATCCCTGGGATATTCGGAACGCTTCTGGACCGAGTTTTTTGCACGCCTGGCGAGCGGAGGCTCGTTTCTGCTGTTCGGAGCACTCTTTATCCTTCTCTTCACCTTCTCCATACCGGGAATGGCGCGTACCGTCCGGCTCGTCCTCAGCGGATTCGGCGCCCTCCTCGGAGTCTTCATCGGTTCGACCCAATGGCAATCGGTGCTGCGATTTTTCAACAGAATAGACTCAGGGATAACTGATCCCCTGCTCAACATGGATGCATGGTTCTACCTGTTTACGCTGCCCTTTATCGATACAATTTACGGTTTTCTTATAAGCCTCGCTGTTATCAGCCTTATTGTGGGTATTATTGCGAGTCTTCCCCGGGGAGCGCATTTCCTGCGGGGAGAATATGGTCAATTGCAGGACGAGACGGGTCCGGGATACGGCAGCGGGCTCATTATTGCCGCCGCTCTTTTTCTGCTGTTCCTTTCCGCAGGAAAAATACTGGGACGCTTTCACCTGATGTATGCCTACGGCGGTACGGTCAGCGGTCCCGGATGGACGGACCACCATATACGGCTGCCGGCACTGCTGATCGCGGCTTTTACAGGAGGCGCCGGAGCTGTGCTGCTGATGATTCCGGCGTTTCGAAATCTCACGGGTAAACTGTCGGCCAGGCTCGTGACAAAGCGTCTGCCCCGGGAGATTCACTCCGTTCTTGGATTGTATGGTGGGGTTGCGGTTCTGTGGTTCATGGCCCTTCTGCTTGCCCCATGGCTCGCCCAGTCTCTGCTGGTCGCCCCGAATGAACTGACCTACGAAAGACCCTACATAGGGTATAACATCGAGTACACCAGGAAAGCCTTCAAGTTAGACGACATCCGGGAAGAGGAATATCCTGTAGGGGGTGACTTTACCCGTCGCACTGCGGAGGAGAACCGCGGTGTTATCGCCAATACCAGACTCTGGGACTGGCGGGCTCTGAGTTCCGTCTATCAGCAGTTCCAGGAGATACGTCTCTATTACGAATTCGGCGACATCGATGTAGACCGGTACATGATAAACGGCCGCAGGCAGGCGGTAATGGTGGCGGCCCGTGAAATGGAGACCTCGAATCTCCCCGCGGACAGCCGGAACTTCGTGAATACCCGTTTCAAATACACCCATGGTTACGGGATAGCCATGAACAATGTCAACGAATTCACCTCCTCGGGACTGCCTGAACTGCTGATCCGGGATATACCGCCTCAAAGCGATATCGCGTCACTGCGGGTCGAACGCCCGGAAATCTACTACAGCGAACGCAGCGATTCCCACGTGGTGGTGAACAGCAGTGAAGAGGAGTTCGATTACCCCGAAGGGGACAGCAACAGGTACGTCCATTACGAGGGAGACGGTGGAGTCCGGATCAGCAGCCTTTTCCGGAAATTCATTTTCGGGTACCTTTTCGACGGCACCAGTTTCCTGCTTTCGAGCTATCCCACCGCCGAAAGCCGTATCATGTTTCATCGCAATATACGCGACCGGGTCATGAATCTGGCCCCCTTTCTGGAACTCGACGGTGATCCGTATATCGTTCTGGTGAACGGTGAACTGCGCTGGATTATCGATGCCTATACGACAGCTGACTCCTACCCCTACAGTGATCATTTTGTCGATGATCCCTTCAATCCGGAAAGCGAAGGACCACGGACCAATTTGACGGAAAGCCTTTCAGGTCTTCCGCGGGGCACAAACTATATCCGCAACTCCATCAAAGGGGTTGTCAATCCCTACAACGGGGACGTTGATTTTTAAGTATACGATAGCGAAGACCCCATTATACGGGTCTGGCAGAGGATATATCCGGAACTCTTCAAAGAAAAAAACGAGATGCCGGAGGAGCTCCGACAGCATGTCCGCTATCCCGCGGATTTCCTGCAGGTACAGGGAGCGGTATATGCCCGGTATCATATGCGGAACCCTGAAGTCTTCTACAATCAGGAGGACCTCTGGGTCAGAGCCACGGAGAAGTATTATGATTCCGTCCAGCCCGTCGAACCATACTACATAATGTGGGAGCGACCGGGTTCGGATGAACCTGAGTTCATACTGATGCTGCCCTATACACCGAAAAGCAAGCAGGTGCTGATCGGCTGGATCGCCGGGGTCAGCGATCCGGAGAACTACGGCGATTCATCGCCTACCGGTTCCCCAAGGAACAACGTATACTCGGACCCCAGCAGATGGAAACGAAGATTGACCAGGACAGCTTCCTTTCCGGGCAGCTCTCGCTCTGGAACCAGCGGGGTTCAAATGTCATTCGCGGCAATGTGCTGGTCCTGCCGTTAAACGGGACCCTGCTGTATGTGGAACCGATCTACCTGCAGTCGGAGACGGCGGCGTATCCCGAACTGCGAATGGTTGTACTCATGCATAAAGACACCATGGTCTACGCCGAAACCCTGGATTCAGCCCTGGAAAAACTCTATGCCGCAGGATCGGAGGCAGAAGCAGAAACCGGGCAGTCGAAAACGGTAACAGCGACGGCATCAGGGGACGCTTCCGGGAAGGAGAAGCAGGAACTGATTCGGCAGGCCGCCGAGGCTTTTGATGCCTATATTCAGAACACCGGCAGCAGCGACTTCGACGCCGCCGCGTCCGAACTCCGGAGACTGCAGAAACTTCTGAACGAACTCACCGCCCGGGATTGAGTACCTGCTGTACGGCCATCCGGCTGAGGGTCACGCTGCGCCTTCGCCAATACCGAAGAAGCAGAGATAGGTTCCGTCATTAATCAGTCTCTGCAGATAGACCGCCAGCTCCATCAGGTGGTAATCCCCCCACATGCAGGATTCGCCCCGGGGAACACCGGGGCTGTCCGGCTCGTGGTCCCAGCCGTTCGGCCTGTGATATACAGCGTGAAGCAGCAGTCCCTGATGATCCCTGTCTTTTGAAAGATAGGGATACCGGAAGAGGGAGCGCGCAACGGTCAGGCCTGTTTTTACATAGCGTGTTCCTGCTTCGGAATCACCTGAAGAGTCAAGCAGGCGACCAAGCCGCAGCAGGCCCTGGGCGGAAATCGCTGCTGCGGAACTGTCCACCGGTTCATGGGAATTGAAAGGGTCTGCAGCCTGGTCTCGATACCCCGGCATCTTTGCGAGTCCCGGAGCGCCTGTGTCCCAGTAGGGGATACCGTCTGTGGGAGTCTCACTGATATAGAAATCCGCCACCGCGGCGGCACATTCCACACATCGGTTTACAACAGACTCTCTGTCGGGAAGCTGAGGAATCCCGCTTTTCGCTACATACTCATCGGAAAGTCCGGAAAAGAACTCCGCCAGTTCCGCGTAGCCGCAGAGTATCCAGGCCAGTCCCCGGGTCCAGGTGGAAAAAGGCGAGTACCCCTGCTGCGTCGAAGGACAGCGATAGCTGCCGTTACGGGTGTTGAAAATCGATTCATGAACCACCCTGCCCCGGAGGTCCCATATATCCCGGCCGCTTCCAAAGTAGACATTGTATCGGGCGGTTGTTTCGGCATGCTGAAGAAGCCTGGTCAGCAGGTCGACCTCCCTGTCCTGCTCCTCTTTCAGCCGCTGCCCCAGCAGATGCCCCAGAGCCAGAACCCGCAGGGAACGAAGGGTATCGGAAAAAAGGGAGTGGGGACCATTGAAGGAGTAGATATAACCCAGGTCCTCTTCGACAGCCGTCCATCGTGAAGCCTGTACCGCCCCGGAAAGCCTGAGGGCCAGTTCATAATAACGACGTTCCCAGGGATTCTCCTCTATTTTACCTTCAGCCATAAGCCGCAGGAGGTTGCCGTAGGTACTCACGTTATTGAACCCGTGATCATGAACCCCCGTGTGGCTTACATGGGGCGCCATATGGTCGATGGTCCCCTTCCTGCCCAGATCCAGAAACTGCGGATCTCCGGAGGCATCAAACTGGTACAAAGCGTTGCCGAACATAAATCCCTGGGTCCAGTCCGTCCAGCCCCTGGAGGTATAACGCCCGCCCACGGTAAAGACCGGACTTCCCTGTGCGGGATTCCAGGTCTGAGCCAAACGGAGGATTTTATCCCCGGCGAGGTTAAAAAAAGCATCCACCCCGGAGGATAAATCCCGGGGTACAATCGAGCTGTCCACCTGTATCATTGCTGCAATCTCCCTTCCTTATTTGTCAGTACTTCTGCCTTAATCAAAGTATAAACCCCGCAGGGCCTGAGTCAATTTCTTCCCGCTTCGGGAATTGCATCGAAACACCAATAATTCTATACTTCAGGCATGAAACTTCGCATTTTGCTGTTAACAGCAGCATGTATACTGGGGCTCCAGACCCTGATTCAGGCGGAAACAGTTAAAATCGGGGTTTTTCCTTCCAACGAACCGGCAAAACTGTACCAGGTAATGGAATATTTTGGGGACTATCTTTCGGAAAAGACCGGCGACGACATTTCCGTGATCGTCAGTCATGACTATACCGAACTGGGATTACGTTTCCGGGAGGGGTCCATCGATATTGCCTGGCTCAACACCCTTACCTATGTTCGCCTGAAGTCCGTCATACCCGGAATCCGCTACCTGGCAACCTACATGGAACGCAATGAACGGACAGGAGAGATAATTCCCTATTACCGGTCGAATATCGTCAGCCTGAAGTCCTCGGGTTTCTCGTCCCTTGAGGACATCAGGGACCGGCTTTTTGCCTTTACCGACCCCTCTTCCACCTCCGGCTACGCCTACCCCAATATGATGCTGAAACAGAGAGGTATTGATCCGGAAAGCTATTTCAGGAAGGTGTTTTACCTCAGGCAGCATGACAGGGTAGTCGAAGCCCTGCGCCACGGCTCCATCGCGGCGGGGGCCATATCCGACGGTACCCTGTCTGCCGCCATTCGCAGATATGGAGATATCTTTACCGTACTTGCAGAATCGGACCCGATTCCCCTCGATGCGATTGTAAGCACGGAAGTCTTCCCTTCCGTAAAAATCAAGGCATACCGGGACGCCCTGCTTTCCATGCCCGGCGACCATCAATTCCTTCGTGCCATGAAGGAGACTCTCGGATGGAACGCCGCGGGGTTCGCAGTTCTTGACAATGCTTTCTACGACAGTGTCAGGGAGGCCTTGAAGCAATAGGATGTCTTTTCGACAAAACCTTTTTCTGCTTATTTTACTACCCTTCACCCTTCTCACGGTACTTCAGATTGGCGGTCTGCAGCAGGTTATCAAACAGATCCGAAAGGCCAGGGAAAGCTACGAGGTTTCGGAGATTCAGACCGTCGCCTCAAGAATAGAGCTGATGCTTCGGATGATGCAGAATGCGGCGATCAATCTCTCCCGTCCCGAAGAGATCCGAAGGGCCCTTGAACGGGGAGACAACAACACCCTCTACGACTGGAGTTCCTCCTTCTCCCAGAGCTTTGACACAATCATATTCAGCGATCAGGACGGCATTGTGGTCGCCAGGGCGCCGGATGAGTTCCGCTTCGGAGACTCGATAGCCGAACTCCCCTTTTTTACCGAGACCCCCATGGATGAGTGTTATCTTGGAATAGCGGAAATAGACGGGGTAAAGAGTATTGTCGTTTCCCGGCTTATCAAGAAATACAACGATATCGTGCTGGGTAACGTCACCATTACCATCGCCATAACACGGGAACGACTGGCCTCGCTGGTCCGGGACACCAACGAGATACTGCTCAGTCATAAAAACTCCGAACCCGTCAGCTCGAACGAGGCAATCTCCCCTCAGGAGCATGCATATCGGGCGCTTCCCTTCACGGAAGAATACGCCCCGGTGCTCTCGGGTTTTCGCATAGCCTTCACCGATTACAGTACCTACATACGGCTTCTGGAACTGCAGAGGACCATGACCACCAGCAGCCTGCTTGCACTCATCATAACCCTGCTTGTTCTGTTTCTGCTGCTGCAGCGGGAGCTTCGTCCCTATTCCTGGATCACGCACTCCCTTATGGACTACGCAGAACAGAGAATTGATCTTGATGGGACCCGTGAACAGCTGGAAAGGATGCCGAAAAACAACAACCGCGATGCCGGCAGAATTGCCGGGGCCCTGCTGCGGATGCTCGAGGCGGTCCAATCCAACCTGAGCCATATCGAGACTATCGCCCAGAAGGACTCCCTGACCGGACTTGCGAATCGTCGCAGTCTCGATTCGCTCCTTGCAGCGGAGATTGAAAAGGCCCTCCGTTATCGTACTCCCCTTTCGGTCATCCTTCTTGATATCGACCATTTCAAGGAGGTCAATGACAGCTACGGACACCAGAGCGGAGATACGGTACTCAAACGACTTGCCGCACTCCTTGAAACAAACAGCCGCTCCAGCGATCTGATCGGGCGATGGGGAGGTGAGGAGTTCATGATAATATCTCCCGGATCCTCTGCGGAAAAAGCCAGGGTGTATGCGGAAAAACTGCGGGAACTCCTGGAGAAGCAGGAATATTCCGTACAAATACAGGCAACCGGAAGTTTCGGAATAGCCGAATACAACTTTGGGGAATCAGGTTCAAGCCTGATTGAACGGGCGGACAGGGCCCTCTACCGTGCAAAATCCGGCGGAAGAAACAGGGTAGAGCTTGAGCCGCACAATCAGGCGGGAAAATCGGTATAATCCAGCAGGGGTTTCCAGCGTGCATCCTCATGGCCGAGGTGTCTGGCAAAGGAGTCCACCAGGGATGAAACTACGCGATTTATCTCGCCGGCGGACATTCCCTCCAGGGACAGGACTCCTCCTGCGGACCTGTCGTGTCCCCCGGCGTTATCCTTTACCAGGGGCAGTTTTTTTATCAGGGCGCCGGCGTTCATCCGCTCGCTGGAAGTTCTGATGGACAGGATCAGGCTCTCCCTGAATATACCCGTGCAGAGGACGGAGCTGATTCGTTCATGCTTGAGAAAGAAATCCGCCATCTCCGCAATAATTTCGGGATGATAAATCCTCGTCAGATGGGTCGTAATGGTGTTGCGATAAATCAGGGCATTATTCAGGGCCCTTCCAAGCTGCAGGAAATAGTAGTGCGGCAGATTGGGATTAACTATTTCACCGTACTTCCGAATACTCGCCTGGGTATAGACAGTCAGGTAGGCCTGGATATCTTCCGCGGAAGCCTCCCGGTGCATGCTCTGGGTCTCCGAATCGATGGCGTAGGCCAGGGCAGTTGCAATATCTGCGGGGACATCGACCCCGGCAGTCTTCAGCAGTTCAACCAGGAGAGTGGCAGTTGCGCCGATCTCCGGATTAATAAGCACCAGGTCTCCAAGGGTATCCTTGCGCCGGGGGTGGTGATCGATCACGATGGTGCACCTGTCCCTGGCGCTCAGCACGTTGTTTCCCGCCCCGGGCTGTGAATCGATCAGGGCAATGGAATCGTAGCGGGAAGGTTTTATACGATTGTACTGCTTAAGATGAATCCCGAGCTTTTTTACCATGGTGCGGTTTTCCGCCCTGGCAATAATACCGGAGTAGGCAATACTCGAACTGAGCTTGAATTTCTCTTTAAGAAGCAGCTGCAGCGCCGCCCCGGAGGCTATGGCATCGGGGTCCGGATGGGTGTGCAGAAGAATGAGAAGCTCCTCTTTACCCGCCAGAATATCCTCAAGGCGCTTGAGAACGGACTCCGCATTCCAGCTGTTCTTTCCACCTGGCATCAGGACTTTCCGGATCCGATTATGAAAAACTTATAGCATGGGAACATCACTTCAAGTATACTATAGCAGACCCGAGAATGAAACCGGTGAGGAACAGAAAGAAATGCGACTGTCTCTGAAAAACAGACTGCTAATTCTACTCAGTATAACCATGCTCACAGCATTCGTCCTGATAAGCGTTCTGAACTATTCCACCGCGCGAAGGGCCATAACCCACGAGATAACCAGTTCGTCCCTTCCCCTTCTCAGGGAAAACATCTATTCGGAGATTCGGGAGGATTTTATTCCCTCCATGAATATCGCCTCAATGATGGCCACCGACTCTTTCCTCAAGAACTGGGCCCTGGCAGGAGAAGAGGATACTGATCAGATCATACAGTATCTGCAGGAAATCAGAGATAAATATACCTATAAATCGACGTTCTTTGTCTCCGCATTAACCGGCAGATACTACCACTACGACGGTATTCTGAAAAACATCAGTTCCGAAGACCCCCACGACATCTGGTTCTATGATTTCATTCGATCCGGGAAGGATTTTGAACTTGATGTGGACAGCGACGAAGCGGCACAAAACCGGCTGACCATTTTCTTCAACTACCGGGTGGAAGATTATAACGGGAAGCTTCTGGGCGTAACGGGAGTTGGAATCGTCATGGATGATTTCGCGGGCTACCTTCGGAATCGTCAGGAAAAATACAACAGGCGTATTTTCCTTACAGATCACCAGGGCCTCATACAGGCCCATTCAGATACTGCCAAGGTCGAACGCGAGTTCATCACCATAAAACCCGGTATTTCCTCAATCGCCCAGGACATACTCCTGGCCGAAGATACACCCCTGAACGCCACCTATACCGGAGGACACGGAAAAGTCCTTGTAACCTCCCGATATATTCCCGCCATAGACTGGTTCCTGATAGTTGAACAGGATGAAAACACCGCCCTCAGCAGCACCCGGGCCGCCCTGATCCGAACCATACTCATCGGAATAGCCGCCTCTCTTCTGATAATTCTGTTCAGCACCCTTACAATAAACCGCTACCATGCCCGGCTGGAAGAACTTGCAACAACCGACAGTCTTACCGGCTGCGCGAACCGCCGGGAACTTGAAAGACAGCTTGAACGCCTCCATTACCGGAAGGCCCGCTACGGTTCCGATGTAGCCCTGATAATCATCGACGTGGACAATTTCAAACGCCTGAATGATACCCGGGGACACCAGGTGGGAGACCAGGTACTCAAGGTCCTGACGGATACAATTCAGGAAAGCATACGCCCCGATGACACCCTTGCCCGATGGGGGGGAGACGAGTTCGTGATCCTCATTGAAGACAACCTGAACGCCGCCCGGACCATCGCCGAACGGCTCAGGTATTTCTTCTTCAAAAACTGGACTGAACAGAAACAGGAAGGACCTGCCATTTCCCTCAGCATGGGTATAGCGGAACTCGGAAATACCGAGGATATCGCCAGCCTGATCCAGAAAGCTGACGGTGCCCTGTACCGTGCAAAACGCTCCGGAAAGGACAGGATAGAAATCAGCTGATCCCGGGCCCTTCTGATTTTGAGAACGATTCATCCCCATAGATTCGATTTCGTGGATAAGGAGGACCGCGGGTAATCATGACGACGCAGGATATGGGGCAAAGAGTAGTTTTTTGAGTCGCCTTTATGATATCTTAACAGAACCACTATGATACACCGAGCACTGGAAACCATCCTCCTAGATAACGACTGTATCGGCGGGAACTCTCTTCCCGAAAATCTTTCACAACGGTATCGGATAGCCCTTTACTCCGGGACTGATCCCGATACCCCGGAGAGCCCACCGGAAGCGGTTTTTCTTATCAGCGACAAGAATGCCCTCCTCGCTGAAGGCGAATCCCGGGGTATTTTCAGCCTTCAGATACTGAACTCCGAGAATCTTACCCACATGAGCGCAATCCCCCCGGAGCGGCTGGTATTTCACAGTCTCCATGCCGCCGTGGACTGGATACTGAAGCATCCGAACGCGCGGGAAGACCTTCAGAAGGCCATAGATAAGGGGGCACTTTCCTTGAGGCAGGGAAAACTGACCGCCTTCCCCACCGAGACAGTATACGGACTTGGCGCCGACGCGCTGAACCGGGATGCCGTCAAGCTGATATTCAAGGCCAAACAGCGCCCTTTTTACGATCCGCTGATCGTCCACATAAGTGAACTGCAGCAGCTCGACACGCTGGTGCTGGAGTTTCCCGAAAAGGCCCGCCGGCTTGCTGAAGCCTTCTGGCCGGGGCCCCTGACCCTGGTATTGAAAAAAGATTCCCGGGTTCCGGATATCGTGACCGCCGGACACCCGACGGTGGCAATCCGCATGCCTTCCAACCCCTGGGCCCGGGAACTTATTCACCGGGCGGGGACGCCGGTGGCTGCCCCCAGCGCCAACCTCTTCGGACGTACAAGCCCGACAACCGCAGCTCACGTGGCTGAACAGCTTTCAGGCAGCTACGAAGTCCTGATAGATGCAGGTGCATGTCGGGTAGGACTCGAATCCACCGTCCTCTCCCTGGCGGGAGAGCGGCCCCTCCTGCTGCGCAGCGGCGGAGTAAGCCGGGAGCAGATAGAAGAGATTATCGGCCCGGTGGAAGTCCCGGCAAAAACACGAGCCGGAGACGCCGAGAGTCCGGGGATGCTGCCCAACCATTACGCCCCGGTGACCCCCCTGCTTATGGTAGAAGATGTTCGTGACTATGCGGAGAACCGGGATATCGGCTGCATCCTGTTTGAGAAGCCGGATATCGACTTCCAAGGCCCCACAGTACAGGTGAGCGGAAACCGCAACGCGGATGAGATCGCGGTGAATATCTATGCCGCCCTCCGCAGCCTCGACGGGAAGGGCCTGCGCCTGATTGTCTGTGAATGGTGCCCGGAGTCAGGAATCGGAGCTGCGGTCAACGACCGGCTGACGAAGGCTTCCGCGAAACCTCAGGGATAGTTCAACGCAGTGCGTATCTGCCCCCAAGCCGCGAGCTTCCTCTCAAAGGGTACCGCATGAGCAGGGCTCGTGGACGGAAGTCGTATCAGCTCTATACTCCGGGGAGGGTGAAACTTTCCCTTAAAAAGCGTATAGGCCCTGGTACCGTTGCAGAAGACGTGGGAAATTCCGGGACAGGAATCAAAAAGGGAGGGAAAATCGTTCAGTTCTTCATCCTGAATATTCTGATCCAGACTTCCCTTGCGAAAACAGGTACCCACAACGTCCCATAGAGCTATGGAATGACGAAGAAGCATCTCCTTCCGGGCTTCATACTCTGCCGGCAGAGGTTCCCCCAGAAGGGCGGCCATGAGCGGCCAGAAGGCATTGCGGGGATGGGCGTAGTATTGTCTTCTGCGCAGGGATTCTTCCCCTGGCATGGACCCGAGAATCAGCACCCGGGGGTTCCGGGGCAGTATCGGTGGAAAGGAGTTGAGACGTTCCGGCATCAACTCAAGCATACAGAAAACAGGCAGAAACGTCATTGCCCTGAACTGCGACGAGGTATATAACAGAAACAGGGAGGAGGGGGAAAATGTTTTCCAAAAAAAAGATCGGCTTGACCCTGAGCGGTGGCGCCGCCCGCGGCTTTGCACATATCGGTGTATTGAAGGTGCTGCAGGAGAATTCCATACCCATTCATTATGTAACGGGAACAAGTGTGGGTTCCATAGTTGGGGCCCTTATCTGCGGCGGTTACGGATGGGAGGAGATCCTGAAGATAGCCCGGGACCTGAAATGGTCGGAGCTTGTCCGTCCCACCCTTTCGGGGATGGGTCTTGTAAAGTCCGACCGTCTGGAGAACTTTATTAACGACCTGCTGGGATCTGTGGAGTTCAGGGATCTCGAAATCCCCTTACGGGTAGTCGCTGTGGACCTCAACAGGGCCGAGGAGCTGATCTTCGATTCAGGTTCCGTGGCACGGGCGGTTCGGGCCAGCTCATCGGTACCGGGGATCTTTGAACCGGTACTGGAAAAAAAGCGGGTTCTGGTGGACGGCGGTGTAATAAACAACCTGCCCTGTTCCCTTGCCCGGAAGATGGGGGCCCAGAAGGTTATAGCCGTGGACCTGAACGCGAATCCCTCCAACGATCAGCCGCCGGAGAACCTGCTGGACATTACCTACCGGAGTTTCGCCATAATGCTGAACAACAGCAGTATGGAAGGCCGAAGCAACGCCGACATAGTCATTCAACCGGAGCTCCATGACTACAACTACCATGACCTTTCGAAGGCCGACGATATGGTTCGCAAGGGGGAGGAAGCCGCTCAGGCTCAGATAAAGCGTTTAAAGCGTCTTCGCTGACCCCTTGCCGGAAGTTCGATCAGGTACTCTCCTTCTCAGTCAGGTAACGCTCCGCTTCCAGGGCTGCCATGCATCCCGAACCAGCTGCGGTAACCGCCTGACGGTACACCTTGTCTTTTACATCTCCGCAGGCGAATACCCCGGGAAGCTCTGTTGCCGTGGAGTCAGGCTTCGCCACCAGGTAGCCGGTCTCGTCGGTCTTCAGCTGCCCCTGCAGGAAGGCTGTATTGGGGGTATGCCCGACGGCGTAGAAGAGTCCCTTTGCGGGGATATCATAGACCTCGCCGCTCTTGTTGTTTTTGACCTTGACCCCGCCCAGGAAGCGCATTCCGAATTTGTTCGCTTCCCCCTGGAGGGCCTCGACGGCATTGGTATTCCAGTGAATCTCGATCTTGGGATTGTTGAAAACCCTGTCCTGCATTGCCTTGCTTGCCCTGAAAACATCCCGGCGTACCAGCATGTGGACGGATGAACCGAATTTCGACAGATAGCTGGCCTCTTCACAGGCGGTATCACCGCCGCCTATAACGACAAGGGGCTGGTCCCGGTACATGGGAAGGGCCCCGTCACAGACTGCACAGGCGGAGATACCCTTCTGCCACAGTTCTTCCTCTCCCTTTATTCCAAGTCTTTTTGCGGTAGCCCCTGTTGCGATGATTACAGTCTCCGTAAGAAACTCCTCGGCACTGTCGCCTGTTCCCACAATAACCTTTTTTGGGCTGGATTTCAGATCCACGGATTCCACGGTCCTGGTTTCGATACGCGTACCCAGCCGCTGGGACTGCTCCCGCATCCTGTCCATGAGGACCGGGCCACTGATACCTTCCGGAAAACCGGGATAGTTTTCAACCTCGGTTGTGGTAGTCAGCTGCCCTCCGGCGGCAACTCCGGCGGCCATGAATCCTTCAAACATCAAAGGGTGCAGTTCCGCCCTCGCAGCATATATGGCCGCGGTATGTCCGGCAGGTCCCGACCCGATTATGATTACCTTTTCAACTTTGTCAGATGCCATACGTGTGTGTTCCTCCTGAATGCTCCCAGGAATAAACCCGGTTTCTATATATATAAATATCTTAATATTTATCTAAAATGTCAATGCCTCAACTATCCTCTCGGCACACCACTCGACAAAATCACGGTCCCAGATATCATATTGATCCGCTTCGTCATTCCCTGACAACTGAAAGCGGCTTCGCCGATATTCCAGCCTACCCAGGAGTGTTCCAATACGACTGTTATCCCTGTCCATCAGGGATCCTTCAAGGTGGATTTCGTATCGTTTGGAAAGAAATCCCGGACTCCTGTCTTCCCGGGACTGAACCTGCGTGCGCAACAGGAGTTTCAGCTCAACCTCGGGACTTCCCGGCGGGCGGAACCTCTTTTCGGTCTCACCGGCAATTCTACGGCTGAATTCACTGCTGTCCAGGGCAGAGAAGGATACAGCAGCACCGGGGGACGGTTCTTCGAAGAGCTCCAGAGTAAGCCCGGGTTCACTCCGCCCGGCTGGAGCTCCGCTGCAGGCAAAAAATACAAGTACCGACATCGTCAACAGTACGGGTATCAGTTTTTGTAAGGTTTTTCCGGAGGATATCTGCATATCTTAAAGGATACAGCAACTCCAGTTCCCGGGCAACTAGGTAAAACCGCTCACCTTGAGAATGGTCAGGATTACCGTGAGGCTGAGAAAACAGAAGGAGGTACTGACAAGTATGACACTTCCGGCGGTGTCCCGGTCGGCCCCCATGGCATCGGCCATGGGATAACTCGCCACCGCCGCAGGCGCGCCGGAGAAAACAGCAAGTATAACCAGGGCTTCACCGTTAAGGCCCAGAATAATTCCGATAATCACCGCAAAAAAAGGCAGAATAAAAAGCTTAAGAAAGGAGCTTATCGCAGCTACAGGATAATGGCCTCCGGAGCGATATTCCCCCATTGAGCCGCCGATGCCTACCAGTGCCAGGGGCAGAGCGAGACGCTGCAGATAGGTCAGGGCGTCGGTCAACACCGCGGGAAGGGGAATATGTGCAGAAGAAACCAGAACACCCAGAATAATCGAGGTAATCAGGGGATTGCGGAAACTTTTACCGAGTACGGTAAAGGCTTTCTTTACAGGGTGGGCATGAACCTCAACATCCTTCCCCAGCAAGGAAAGTACCACCACGCTGGCAAAGTTATGAAGGGGTAAAAAGAAGGCAATAAGGAGTGCACCGGCAGGGACCCACTGGGGTCCCAGAATCTGGTCAAGTACAGCCAGCCCGATAATGGCAAAGTTACCCCTCAGGGCACCCTGTACAAATGAAGCTTTCTGAGGATCTGACAGGCGCAGTGCTCCGCCCACAAGATACCCCGCTATCGTGGTAAGGATCATTGCTGTTGCAAAGGAGAGAATTTCACGCCAGGGAAGACCGCTGGAGAAGTCGGCACCGGCGGTGTTCAGAAATACCAGCGCCGGCATGGCCACATAGAAGACAAGCCTGTTGGCGCTGCCGATAAAGGAATCATCGACCCACCGAAGCGCAAAGGCCAGGTATCCCAGAAGAAGCACCAGAAAGATCGGTGCTATTTTCAGCAGTATAAGAGTAAGTACAGCCATGGAATCCCGCTGATCAGATCCTTTAACGACGCCAGAAAGAGGGAACCAGCAGGACAAGAACCGTATAAACCTCGAGCCTTCCCACGAGCATGGCAATACTCAGAACCCACTTTATGTACGGCTCATAAAAGGCATAGTTCATGGTTGGCCCTACCTTCGCAAAACCGGGACCAATATTCCCCACGGTTACCAGAGCGCTGGAAAATGATGTAACCAGATCGTATCCCCCGGTTGAGACGACCGCCGTTGTAACCAGAAGGCACAGCATATAGAGGGTAAAAAAGCCCACGACGGTATAGATAAAATCTTTGCGTACCGGCTCACCGTTAATACGTACAACATGTACCCCCTTGTGACGAAAGAGGTACTTCATCTCGTTAACGGCCTGCTTAAAGAGGGTAACGATTCGTATTACCTTGATACCCCCTCCGGTTGATCCTGAGCAGCCTCCGATAAACATAAGAAAGAAAAGGATATATTTTGAAAACGCCGGCCACAGGTCGAAGTCGGCGGTGGCGTATCCCGTTGTCGTAAGAACGGTGGCGGACTGAAATCCGGCATAGCGGAGGCTCTCGGCAAAACCCTGATACACGACCTTATTCAGAGAAAATGCGAGGATCAGGGTCGATCCGCCGAAGATTGCCAGATAAGCCAGAAACTCGGTATTTTTGATCAGGTCCCGGAACCTGCCCTGAAGGGCCCGAAAGTAGAGTCCGAAGTTCAGACCCGCGGCCACCATAAAAACGGTAATTACGATATCTATGTAGGCTGAGTTGTAGTGCCCGACGCTGGCAGCTTTAGGAGAGAACCCCCCCGTTGCCAGGGTACCGAAGGTATGGGTCAGGGCATCGAAGAGGTTCATCCCTCCGAACATCAGGAGGGCCGTTTCCAGAACAGTAAGTCCAAGGTAGATCAGCCAGAGAATCTTGGCGGTCTCCGCGACTTTGGGGCTGATCTTTTCCAGGGTCGGTCCCGGGGATTCAGCCCGCATCAGCTGGGCTCCGCCGACGCCCAGAATCGGCAGGATTGCCACCGTCAGTACGACGATTCCCATACCCCCAAGCCAGTGGGTAAGGGAACGCCAGAAAAGCAGGGCCGGAGACATGGCTTCAATATCCGTAAGGATCGAAGCCCCGGTGGTGGTGAACCCGGAGATCGTCTCAAAAAAAGCGTCGGTATAAGCGGGAATTTCACCGGAAATAAAAAACGGAAGCGCCCCTATGGCTGAGGCGGCGAGCCAGCTGAGGGTTACCAGAAGGAAGCCCTCCTTGGCCCGCAGATACCGTCGCCTGTAAGGCCGGGTTGCAAGATAGACCACCACGCAGACCACAACCGTCGGAACTATCGTATAAAGAAATGCAAGAACCACTTCCGTGTTCTGCCCGTAGATCGCGATACCCAGGGGAATGAACATAAAAAACGAGACAATCGCGATCAGGGCGGAAAGGATATTGAAGATCAGGCTGTACTGAATCATTTTCCGGTGATCGCTCCCTCGACCTTCTTGATATCCTCGGTCCGGGCTATAACGAATACCCGGTCGCTCATCTGAAGCATAAAATCTCCGTGGGGCAGAATATGTTCATCCTGCCGGACCACCAGCATTATCAGGCTTTGTTTCGGCAGCCGTATATCCTTGATCGTTTTCCCCGCAATGGGAGACCCTTTTTCGATGGAAAATTCGATTATCTCAAAAAGACTGTCGGAAATACTGTGAATGCTGCGGACATTTCCCCGGCGAATAATCTTGAGAATACTGTTTACCAGGGCGTTGTTCAGACTTACCACCACATCGATGCCCAGTTCATGGGCCATGTTTACATATCCCCGGCGCTGCACCAGAGCTATGGTCCGGGAGATACCCAGTTTTTTGGCGTACATGGCGGTAATAATATTGAGTTCCTGGTTACCGGTGGCCGTGAGCAGCAGGTCGTAGCCCTCGATGTCTCCCTCTTCGAGAATCCCTTCACTGGAGATGTCGGCGTTTGTCACGTGGGCATCGGGATAACGCTCGATAAGGGCCTTGCACTTATCATAATCCTGCTCGATAAAATGCAGGACCCGGTTCCGTCTCTTTGGTACAAAACGGTTGAGCATCTTCCTGAAGATACTGCTTCCTTCATCTGTCGGCTGATAGAGCTGGTCCGCAATATAACGGCTTACCTTGCCCCCTCCCACGATGGCTATCCGATGGATGGGGGTTTTATGACGTCCGTTTATTTCCAGAATCCTGTCCAGTTCCGCTTCGCTTCCCAGCAGATGAAGCTGATCACCGGCAAAGATTACCGTATCCCCGGAGGGAATCATGTATTCGTCGTTACGGTTCATAAGGGCTATCAGAAAGTTACTGTCCGTCTCTGCCCGCATAAGACGCACCGGTTTGCCCACAAATGGGGACTCCTCCGGGACAATGACATCACAGAGCTGCAGGTCCCCCTGATCAAAGAGCAGAATATTGCTCTTTGCCCCCCGTTCAATGGACCGGAGAATTACCCTGGCGGTTTCGATTTCAGGATTGACGACATGGTTTATGCCAAAGAGCGGGTTCTCCAGCATTCTGGACGCCGAATAGTCCAGGTTCCGTACCCTGGCTATGGTAACAGGCCTGGAAAACTCCGCCGCCACCAGACCGCAGGAGATCATGTTGATCTCGTCACTGTCGGTAACCGCAACAAAGAAATCCGCATCCTCGATGCCTGCTTCCCGCAGAACCGCGGGACTGTTTCCTTCATCGTTTATTACATGACAATCAACAGTGTTGGCCAGTTGCTTAGCCACCGCAAGGGATTTCTCAATCACCGTTACCTGCTTGTCCTCACTGACAAGCTGACGGGCAAGATTATACCCGACCCGGCCGCCGCCCAGAATAATAATGTTCATCGCAGGATACGGTATGACATCCTCCCCGACCTGTCAACTAATTAGCCTGACCAATTTTAAGGTTTTCCTAATGCAGGGTCTTCCACTACGCCGCTGAAACAGGAGATTTGCGGTCAGGATTTCAATATAGTATTATTCCTGATAGATAAAGGAGGAAAGTCGTATGTTCAGGTCAGTAAAGATTTCCAGCCGCCTTTTATTCCAGATTGTACTGATTATTGCCCTCACCGCTGTCATTAATTTTGTGTACATCCAGGGAATCGATCGGGTCCGGGATTTCAGCATAGACAAGGGCGGAGAGATTATGCTCTCGGGACAAAAGGACAAACTCCAGGTTGCGACCCACAGCGCCGCTGTGGGGCTGGGAACCCTGCTGAAGGACGTTCCAGCCGCCGACTGGAACAATACAATACGTAATTTTGTCGAAGATATCCGTTATGAAGATGACAAGTCGGGGTACTTCTTTGTCTACCAGGGAACAGTCAATATCGCGCTGCCTCCCAACAAGGCCCTGGTGGGTACTGACCTGAAGGATTCTCAGGACGTTAACGGTATCTATTATGTGCGGAGACTTTCCGAGGCCGCAGCCTCAGGCGGGGACTTCGTGGAATACGTTTTTCCCAAGCCCGGGGCCGGGGATCAGCCCAAACTGGCCTACGCAGAAAGCATTCCCGGCACTGAGCTCTGGATCGGGACAGGGATCTACGTAGACAACATAGAAGCCGCCCGCGGAGAGATTGACGCCAGTATTGGGGAGATCGCTGAACGCTGGGTCCGGGGGATACTTTTGGGCCTGGGCCTCGTTATTCTGCTGCTGTTTCTGCCCTTCAGCTTTTTTCTCTACCGGAGCATCACGAGACCCCTGCGGCTTGCCGTGGAGATAACCGAACGGATAGCCGGCGGAGACCTCCGTCAGGATGTACGGGACTCCGGACGGGACGAGATCGGCACCCTTCTCTCTTCAATCGGCAGGATGCAGCTCAAGCTCCGGGAAGTCGCAGGCTCCATGAAGGAACTGGCCGAACGCCTTGCCCAGGGCAGCGCGGAGATCAATGCTTCCGCCCAGCAGGTCTCCACCGGCAACAGCGAACAGGCCGCATCCACTGAAGAGACAAGCTCTTCCATGGAGCAGATGGCATCCACGGTGCAGCAGACATCGGAAAATGCCGGACAGACCGAACGTATAGCCCTGAATGCCCGGGACAACGCCCAGAAAGGCGGAGAGGCAGTGCAGAAAACAATCTCCGCCATGGAGAATATCCTCTCCCGAACGGAATTAATCGAAGGGATTGCCCGTCAGACCAACATGCTGGCCCTGAATGCCGCCATTGAAGCGGCCCGGGCGGGAGAAGCCGGAAAAGGTTTTGCCGTGGTGGCAGCGGAGGTTCGAAAGCTCGCGGAGCGTTCCCAGGAGGCCGCGGCGGTTATAACCCGAATTTCCGGCGAAAGCATGGAGGTGTCCCGGGAGGCAGGCAGGGTATTCAACGAGCTTCTTCCCGGTATTGAAAAGACCGCGGATCTAGTGCAGGAAATCAGCGCCGCCTCCAGGGAACAATCTTCGGGAATAGATCAGGTAAACAATGCCCTGGCCCAGCTGGACCAGACGGTACAGCAGAACGCGGCCATTTCTGAAGAGTTGTCCGCCATGGCACGGGAGTTTTCCGACGGAGCGGAGCACCTGAAACAGACAACGGCATTTTTTGTTCTCGACGGGGAGGGAAACCGGGAATTTGAAGCACTGCCCGGGGCGGAGGACTAAACCGGAATCAGCCTATTCAGCCGCCTCCTCGAGCAGCATTTTCCGTAGGAAAAGTTTGATACGGGGGTGATCGGGATCGCTGAAGAGCTTCTCCGGTGAAGCATCCTCGATAATGCCCCCCTGATCCATGAAAACAACCCGGTCGCAGACGTCCCGGGCAAAGCTCATCTCGTGGGTTACCACCAGCATGGTCATGTGTTCCCCGGCCAGCTGTTTCAGCACCGCCAGCACCTCGCCCACCAGCTCCGGGTCCAGCGCGCTGGTCGGTTCGTCGCAGAGCAGAATATCCGGCTTCATGGCCAGTGCCCGGGCAATGGCGACCCGCTGTTTCTGTCCCCCGGAGAGGCGATTCGGATAGGCGTCGGCCTTGTCCGCAAGCCCTACTTTGGACAGGAGTTCCCGGGCGTAGGGTTCGATTTCGGAACGCCGCAGTCTGTCAACCACCATGGGAGCTTCGATCAGGTTCTCGATAACGGACTTGTGGGGAAAGAGGTTGAAGTGCTGAAAAACCATTCCGAGCTTCTTGAGCCCGCCTCTGACCTGCTTCTCCGGCAGTTTTACCCTGTCTCCGTCCTCGACGGCGATTATCCTTTCCCCTTCGATGGCAATCTCTCCACCGTCTATCAGCTCGAGCTGATTTATACAGCGAAGCAGGGTACTCTTTCCCGACCCCGAAGGACCGATTATGGAGACTACCTCGCCTTTTCGTACCTGGAGGGAGACATCCTTTACCGCGGCGAGTTCGCCGAAATGCTTGGAGACGGAACGTATATCCAGATAAAGATCAGTCATAGTAGGCCATCCGTCGCTCCAGGTAGCGGAAAAAGCGAATCACCACCGAAGTCATAAGAAGATAAATCACCGTTGCCACGGCGAAAGGGATCAGGGTGAAGTCCCGGGTAAAGATCTCCTTGGCGGAGCGCAGGAGCTCTCCCATACCGATAACAACCACCAGGGCGGTGTCCTTTACCAGAGTGATGGCCTCGTTTGTCGTCGGGGGGAGAACCACCCGGGTAGCCTGGGGCAGAATAATCCGCCTCATGGTCTGCCAGTAGTTCATGTTCAATGCCTTCGCCGCTTCATACTGACCGGCACCGATGCTCGAGATTCCGCCCCGGAAGATCTCCATAAAATAGGCGCCGTAATTGAGAACAAAGGTCAGGCCTGCCGCCATAAAGGGACTTAAGGAAATATTGAAAATCGTCAGCCCGTAGTAGAAAAAAAAGAGCTGCAGCAGCAGTGGTGTCCCCCGGAAGATCCAGCCGTAGAAGCCCAGAACCCTGTCCAGGCCCCGGGGCCCCGAGACCCTGCCCAGGGCACACAGAACCGCCAGGGGAATGGAAAAGATCAGGGTCACGGCGTATATCTGGAGCGTCAGCACACAGCCCCGCAGCAGATGCGCCGTAACCTGAAGAGTATAATCCAAAGCTCAAAGCTCCCTATTTCTTGACAATCGCTTCGCCGAACCACTTGCGGGAAATTTCATCCGCACTTCCGTCAGCCTTCATCTCGTCAAGAACCTTGTCCAGCTCAGCCTTGAGCTGTGTATCGCTCTTTCGGATTCCGACACCGTAGGTTTCTGCACCGAAGTCTTCAGCCATGACCTCATAGATGCCGGGTTTCTTGGCGATATAATACCGACCGACTATCTCATCGACCACAACGGCGTCAGTACGCCCGGCGGCAAGGTCCAGCAGAGCTTCCACGTTGTTGGAATACTTCTTGACCTCTTCGAGACTTGCAGCCACATCGGCGTCACTGTTCAGCGCGACCTCTGCGGATGATCCCATCTGGAGACCCACAACCTTCCCGGCCAGATCGGCCTTGGAAGAGATACCGGAGCCGGCCTGCAGGATTACAATCTGCCGGTTGTCCAGGTAGGGTTTGGAAAAATTGATCTTTTCCTGCCGGCTTTCGGTAATGGTCATCCCGTTCCAAACCAGGTCGATATCGCCCTTGTTGAGGCTCAGGATAACACCGTCCCAGTCCACAGGCTTGAATTCCACATCGACTCCCAGCCGTGAGGCAGCCTCTTTTGCCAGATCGATGTCGAACCCGACAATCTCGTTGGACTCATCCCGAAAACCCATGGGAGGAAAACTGTCGTCCAGTCCCACAATAAGAACACCCCGTTCCCGGATGGCGTCCAGATCAGTAGACTTTTCCCCGGATCCGCCGGCGAACACGACAGTGCCGCAGATGAGCAGCAGTAATGCCGACCACAGTACTCGCTTCATTGAAAACTCCTGTTAGTAATGATTTGCGGGAAATCCTAAAACTACTCCTTTTAGAAGGTCCCTTATATGACAATATCGGTTATACACCCTTAGTGCTGCCGGAGGCAAGGGTGGCGTTTCCGCCCAGAGGGATGATCTCCTTCATGGAATAAACCAGATCCCGGTAATTTTCCGCCGGTTTACGCCAGGAAAAGATATCCTTTTCCATCCTCTGCCGGGCGGATTCCAGCGTCTCGGGACTTTCTTCACTGTATATCTGGTGGAAACGCTGCATGGCGTCGTAAAATGCCACGGCAGAATAATCAGAGAAAAGAACACCATTACCCCGAAGAGTACGTTTCTCCTTTACCATACCGTGGACCGTATCACGAAGCCCTCCGGTTGCCCTGGCACAGACAAAACATCCGCAGGCAAAAGCTTCCAGCTGGCTGATTCCGCCGGGTTCATGCATGGAGGGCATCAGAAAAAGATCCGCCCCCAGCAGGGGAATACGAACATCCTGAAAGCCGATCCCCACGGATACCTGACCCGGGAACCAGTCCTTGAGACTCATCAGTCCCCTGGCGATCTCATCTCCCCGTTCGTCTCCGCCGGCTACAGCCCCTCCGATGATTCCCTGGTACCCCAGAGTGGTGAAAACACCCTCCGAAGCTTCCAGGAGCAGCTGAAATCCCTTCTGCTCCGTAAGACGGTGAATCATTACAAAGAGGGGCGTGTCCGGATCGACCTGCAGTCCCCGGGTAAGCTGAAGAAGCAGCTTGATTCGCAGACGTTCAAGCAGGCGCCGGCGCCGGCCCTGTTTCAATGCCTCGATTTCCCCGGGGACCAGTATCTCGGCGTACTTTTCTTCCAGCTGATTCTTTAGCAGAGGGTCCTTTTCTATGCAGGAATACAGGGCGCCGATATTCTTTTCCAGGAATTTCTCTTCCTCCAGACGCTGCAGAGCCCTCTTTCTGAAATCGCCTCCCACACCGTTATTAATGCCGGAAACATCATGCAGAATCTTTTCCATCCCGTCCGAGGCTATCTGAATCTGCTTTGCATAACTCGGGGATACGGTAACGACCTTGTTGGCGCTTCGAATCCCGGCGGCCATGCAGTTTATCTTTACCGCTTCCTGGGGATCTTCGAATCTCCAGTATTCGTGCCCGGCAAGATTGAAGAGCCGGAACAGATCGTTTCCGGCTTCCCAGCGACGGTAGGCATCGAAATACTGCCATCCCCCGTTGTGGATAATATGGACCAGACTTGCCCGGTCAAAGACCGGTTGACCCGCATAGCGGGGATCGCTGCGGACAATGGCTGAAAAAATACCTGAGTAGGCATCGTTGGTAAAGATAACCAGCGGATCAAGAGAAAATTCCCGCACCAGCTCCGCAGCGGCCCGGGACAGGGCTACCCTGCGCCGCAGCCGCTCGGCTCCGGTAACCCCGTAGTAGAGCCCGTCGAAAAACTCATGATGTTCGAGCAGGTAGTAGCGGATGCCATCCACCATGGCTGTATGGACCCCGGCCTCATACTCCTGATCCAGTATCCAGAAGCGTACATTCCTGCCGGTATAGCTTACATTGTAGCGTCTGCAGGCCTGCTCCATCTTCTGAACCGACTTTGCGTCCCCCTGTCGATAGAGAGGGGTAATAACCACCGCGGATTCCCCCATGTTTGCCAGTTCCCGGGGAAGTTCATAGACTACATTCGCCAGTCCTCCGGATTTTGAGAAGGGATCGGCTTCGGCGGACAGGAATACCAGACTGCCCCCCCGATAGGAGTACTGCAGATATTCTCCGGTCTCCCTGACGGTGGGATCCGCGTCTTTCCGCATATCCGCCAGATAGGCCCAGACAGGATTTTCACTGTGGTCGGCTTCATCACGCCAGAGATAATAGAGAAAACGCTTAAGCCCGAGACGCAGGGCCTCGGGATTGTCCTGCATCAGGGGTGCCAGGGTTTTCGAGATATAGGTCGTAAACTCCCTGTAGCTTCCGGCGTGAGCCTTCATCTCGTTATAAAAGAGAGCAGCGGAAACAGCCGTCCGACTGCCGGCAGAGCAGAGCCGGTAAATCGACTGCCTGAGCAGCTCGGGATAGACCTTTTTACGCTCCTCCGCGGTGCTTATCCGGCGGAGCACCAGAACCTTGTAGCGGTCCGTATGTGGAATGAGCATCTCCACCCGGGAATGACGCAGCTCTGCCCCGGTGTACCAGCCGGACATGCCGGTTACTGCAGAGTAGATCGGGTCAGAAACATGGTAGTAGGCCTCGTCTTCCAGGGGAAGCCGGGGATCATCAAAACGGATGGATGCATTCTCGTCGCGGTCGGCAAAATTGAAAGCACCGATAAATCCTACTTCGGAATTGAACCGCAGGGCAGCCGCCACCATGGGGTTTCCGGCCCAGACAAGATATGCCGGCCCTCTGTTGTTCCGGTGTTCGTTGTACAGCTCGGTGTAGAAATCCACCGTTCCGCGATAGGCCTCGCGTTCAAAATCGTTCCAGTTGACATAGATATTATCCAGGAAGACCTTCCAGGACTCACCTTCGGCACTTCCTTCAAAATCAAGGATTATGCTGCTCAGGAAGCTGGTCAGCATCACTGCAGCCCTGTACCCCCGCCGGCCGAAGGTATTCAGAGCCCTGCGTTCATCGTGGTTTCCGAGAATCCCGAGCATCTGGGCCCCGGGAGGCAGGATGGATGGAAAATAGTTCTGGTAAATATGGTATATCTCGCGAACATCCGTCTTTCCATGGATTATATTCTCGCAGATTTTGAAAAGGGATGAATTGTAGGGTACCGTCCCGGTCCTGGAAAGATACTGTTCCCTTCCCCAGTAACACTCCGCCAGATTAACGAAATACCTCTTTCCAAGATGCCGAAGCAGCCGATGAACCCTCAGGGAAAGGTAATAGTGAAAGGGGACGGCGATCAGTTCCGCGCAGGAGGAATCATAATAGCTCGTCGTTACCAGGTGATCATATTCCCTGGTATTGTCGATAATATCCCCTTCCACCAGGGACTCACGACTGCGGTATTCTCCGTGAATAAAGGGGTAGTTGTTGCGCTTCATCATGACCGGCACGGCATGGGACGAATCGAAGCGGATGCCGTCTATGTCGTATTTCTCGATAAGGGTACAGACAGAGTCTGCAAGCCACTGCCAGACGGCGAACTTGCGGTAATTCAGGAGCTTCCCGTCATTCCAACTTCCGTAGCGCCCGTCAGTGGACGCCCGGACCACCAGATTGCCGCCCTCGTCGTAGGTTCGCACGGCATATTCATCCGGCAGTTCCCGGGAGTGGCGGTTCAGGTGGGGGATGACATCTACAATTACCTTTATACCGAGACGGTGGGCTTCAGCCACCAGCGCCGTAAAGGCTTCTTCTCCCCCAAGCTTCGGTTCCAGCTCCGTCATGCTCATGGGCGCAAAGGGCGAGGGAGACTGCGCCTCCGGCGCCCAGTCTTCACGGTTGCTGCCCCTCTTCTGTGCTCCGAGAATGTAAACCGCGCTTATGTTGTATCGGGTCTTGATGTCCTCAAGATGGGCAGCCACATCGGTAAAGGTTCCGGTGCGGATTATCTGTCCCCGTTCGTTATATACCATCCCCGGATTTTCGCTGCGCCAGTAGAGCCGGGTATGACCATGGATATCGGGGAAAATTTCCAGGACCAGTTCCCCGTCAAGATCGGGAAGAACATTTATACGGCCGCTGAGGCCGTCGAGCCAGCGCCCGCCGTTTTTCAGTTTCCTGAAAACTACCCAGTCATAATTTCCCAGGGTGCGGAACAGGCGGCTCGCCTCGTAGCGTCCTGTCGCAGGATTCTGCCTGAGGGGCAGATCGGTGTAATCCAGATCACCGTCCAGCACCAGTTCTCCGGAACTCCGGTCTCCGTAGACCCGTACGAAGTAACCGCTCCTGGACTTCGGCAGGCTGAAACTGAAACGGTGCCTGCTGCCGCTCAGGATAGTTTCGAAGCGGGTTGCCAGGGGTGCGTCATACTCCTTCGGGGCGAAAACACGTTCCAGGGCAATGTTGGCCCGGTTGCGCACCTCGTGTATATCATGTCCCGAGGCGGCGGTCAGAAGACGGACAACCTCACGAAGGGAGTCTTCCTTGTTGCGGGATTTATACTCCCTGGCAAGTTTCTCCAGGGTATCGATCCCCCTGCGGCAGTCATCATAATTGAAGAGCCCGGAATCCCCCGGCAGCCTGCTGTCCAGGAGTACCAGGATCTGTTCACGCTGCTGAGAGCTGAAGGGCTGTGTTTTACCAGGCAGGGGCTCCGGTCTGGACTGGAAAACCTCCGAGAGGGATATGATCTTGTCCAGCAGCTGATCCAGAGACCCCTTTTGAGCCTCCGTCAGTCCTTCGGTATGGGTATAGCCTGTCTCGATTGCCCGCTCTTCGATCTTCAGAATCTCGAGGAAAGAGTGATAATAGGTGTCGTCACCCTCGGCAAGACCAGTAATAACCACATCGAGCAAATTCAGACCGAGATATATGCTCGGCTGTTCCTGCTCCGGTGGTCCGGCATTCACGTAACTGAGAAGGGAGGTTTCCGGGGATAGATGGAATATTGTCGGACTTCCGGGGCGTTCCTTGATCAATACGAAACGTCTTCCGGGAAGCAGAGGATTATTCAGCTGCTGAACGGCACGGTGTACAATAACCAGGGCGTGTAAAAGGCGGGTGGAGATTCTTCCCTGACTGTAAAACCTGCGTTTGACCGACGGTTCTTTTACCGAAGCTTCATCGATTATTCGGTTTCGAAGGGGAATAAAGGTATCCCAGGTATCTTCCGCCCCGGCAGACTCCAGGGCTCCGGCGGCCAGACTTAAATCAGGAATGAAGGCGAACGAACGGAACTGGCTTGCCGCCTCCTGCAACTCATACTCGATATCGGATGCACTGACAAGGCCAAGCTCATCCTCCCGGAAACGAAGAAGAGCTGACGGCAACAACTCGGAAGGACTCCATCTCATATCTATATAGTATCAGCTGTTTCGCCTGACCGCAAATGGATACTAAAAATATATATGGGAACCTCTAAAAAGGAATCAGGATACCCGACAAACGGAGCAGGACTCAGGCTATCGGATATCCCGAAGCTTATTCCTCTTCGTCTTCAGTTTCAGACTCCAGACTCTCTTCCTCGGGGACAAAGAAGAGGTCCTTCAGGGTTTCTTCATCGGCAATCTGTCCACCGTCGCTGTCGCCTTCCTGTTTTTTCAACTTTTTCTCTTCTTTCTTTTTCTTTTTCTCCAGCTCGCGTCTGCGTTTTTCATATGAAAAATGATTTCGTCCCACTGACTCTCCTTAAAAGAAAAAGCCAGGCCATGGGGCCTGGCTCGTGTATTTCAGTTATTCAATTATTGCGTACTGAAACTAGTACTGAAATCTGCGTTCCCGGGGCTTCCGGTCGTTGGCTTCGCTGACCCGCAGTTCGCGGCCGTCAAGCTGCTGACCGTTCAGCGCGGAAATCGCCGCTTCAGCGGAATCATCCTCTTCCATTTCGACGAAACCGAATCCCTTGGACCGGTCAGTGTAGCGGTCAGTGATGATCTTTGCGCTTATTACATTTCCGTACTGCGCGAAGGCCTGATTCAGCTGATCCTCGGTGGTGGAGTAATTAAGATTACCCACATAAATCTTCTTTGCCAATGTTCTGCTCCTCTCATCCGCTATTCCTCGGTGCGGATGACAACAAATATCTGTAACTTTTTGTTCCTTGTGGAATTCAGACCAGTATCGTAAAGGGAAAATGCAATCGAAAGATCGTCTAAGCAAGAACGAAGGCCGAAAAGCAGTCTAAAACCTTTTAGAAAACCAGCACAGTACAAAGAACAACGGCCGGCATAAGCACCGAACGTTTTGGTTACCCGATCATACTAGCAGAGATAGTCACTGCAGTCAAGAGCAAAAAAAACTCTTCTCATCCCGATATACCTGGGATAGACTGACCATACCGCGCAGATCTCAAGGAGGGGACAATGGCTTTTTACGATCTTTCCAGGGAGGAACTCCACCACTTCATGCCGGAGATTCCCGAACCCCCGGACTTTGATCAGTTCTGGTACGAAACCCTGAAGGACACCCGTTCCTGTCCCCTGAATCCCCGTTTTACCCCGGCGGATTTCCACCTTACGGAGATCGAAAGTTATGACGTGACCTTCGCCGGTTTTATGGGACAGGAGATAAAAGGCTGGCTTCTGCTCCCGGCCAGCCGCAAAAAGGATCTGGCCTGCGTGGTCCAGTTCATTGGCTACGGCGGTGGCAGGGGATTCCCCACCGACTGGCTCAGCTGGGCCGCTGCCGGGTATGCGAATCTCATAATGGATACCCGGGGACAGGGGTCAAAATGGAGACGCGGGGACACTCCGGACCCGGAAATGCAGGGAAGCAATCCTCATTATCCCGGCTTTATGACCCGGGGAATCCTCTCCCGGGAAACATATTACTACCGGCGCCTGATAAGCGATGCTGTCCGGGCAATTGAAACAGCACGGACTCACGACGGCATCGACGAAGACAGAATCATAGTGACAGGAATCAGTCAGGGTGGAGGGCTGGCGATAGCCGCTGCAGCTCTGGACGGAAGGGTTGCTGCAGCCATGCCGGATGTGCCCTTTCTCTGCCATTTCAGGAGAGCCACAACCATTACCGATATGTCCCCCTACAAGGAGATCGCCGAGTTCTGTCATACCCACAGGGACAGGGAAGATCTGGTTTTCGAGGTGCTGGACTATTTCGACAACCTGCATTTTGCAAAGCGCGCGGGAATGCCGGCCCTCTTTTCCACATCCCTTATGGACCAGATCTGCCCCCCCTCCACGGTCTTTGCCGCATACAACCACTGGAAAGGTAAAAAGCAGATCAGCACCTATACCTTCAACGGTCATGAGGGGGGCGAAGGATACCAGTTTCTCGAACAGCTCGACTTTCTGAAGGGTCTCGGATTATAGGCATTCCGGTACCGCAGGTTTCATACCAGCCGGCAGCGTTCAACCAGTCTGCTGAAAGCGTCTCTGACTCCCTCGGGCGGGGCCTCCTCGAGACGGTCAAGAAGATCGTAATACAGGTTCCAGGCCCGCCGTTCACGCTGCCACCGGTGCGCGAGCTCTCCCCGGGGCCCGCGTTTTCTCTTCAGAATCTCCGGGAGCCGACGGGCAGCCAGTTCAAGTACCTCTTTACGTGCCCCGGGACTCCCCTTGGAGGTATCCACAAGGTGCAGGGCAAGACGCAGACCTGCGGAGATGGCCGGAGCCGCACTGATAAAACAGCCGGTAAAGGGATCGACCATGGCCTTGGTCATTTTCTGTCCACCCTGCAGAAACGACGCATAATCGGAAAAAACCAGGGTACGGACCAGGTCTCCCACATAGGAACCGGCTTTCCCGGCCGTTACCGCCTGGGATGCAAAGGCCTCCTTGTCGTGACGCATTATCAGCCCGGGCTGGTGCAGGTATCCCAGGCGGGGCGGTCCTTCGGCGGTAAAGGTGGACAGAATATATGCCTGATCCTCAGCACGGCCTACAAAGCCCGGGGTAAAGGGGCGGTGCCGCCTGAGACTCTCCAGGAGAATCCCGTTGGTGCCCCCGGTAACGTGGAAACGCTCTATTGCCGAATCTGTTCCATCGGGCATGCCCTCTTCGCCATAGCGGGTCATCATCTCCGCCCTGGTGGAAACCGCCATGGGGCGCTGTTTGAAAAAGAAGAGATCCTCTCCCGTGGGAGTCGACTCGGGCCACGGGATATCCGGCGTAAAAAGTCCCCGACGGATGTCTCCTTCATTGACCAGCGCCCCGGCTATCATGCCGAGTTCACACTCTTTTCCCTGAAAATCCCGCCCATACGCGCCCCACAGGGGCGAAGTGAAAAGCTCGAATGCCGATTTGCCGGTCTCGGCAATCAGTTCCTGCTGGGGAAAAACCTGATCCAGATCGATCTTGAAGGTACCCCGGATATCCGGGTCCAGCAACACCGACCACAGGGCGGGAAATGCTTTTAAAAAGCTGTAGTGCCTGCCATACTCTCCATCAACGCCGAAGACTTCCCGCAGCAGGAGCCGTTCTTCGTCCCCGTCAATACAGGGAGCCAGGATATTCAGAATTTCCGCCGTATCGTCCTCGGTAAAACCGAAAACCTCGAGACCTTCGAGACTTTTTTTCTCTTCTCCAGAAAGAACGGAGCTGAGCCACTCCCCTGCAAGGGGACGCAGATCCCGGTGGGTAACGGATATCGAAAGCAGTACTTTTACATGAGAGGCGTCTGCCCCTGGACGCCGTTCCTTCTCCACACCATAGGCCCGGGCAAGTCCCTTTAAACCGTACAGAACCTCGTTGGATTCCGGAGATGTCCCAAGGGGAACCGGATGGTCGTACCAGTACTGCTGCGGCCCCTTTGCCGCATCCAGGGCTTTTTTACGAAGGGAATTATCCGCCGGTACCGGATCTTTTCCGGGCACCGGTACTGTGAGCAGGACATTCGAGGTAAAGAGCATCTCCCTTTCCGGCCTGGTGATGGGAACTTCGGCGGGGCGCAGGACTTTGATCCGGCGACGTTTCCGCAGTTTGTCGATCTGCGCCCGAGGATCATCGTCCAGATAGAGGGCTTCCGGAAAGAAGACCTTCCACAGCAGCCCGGGCCGTTCCTTTATTGAAGCGCCGGAACCCAGAAAACGGACAAGCTCCTCAATGTCCCTGGAGACGCTGCTCTCCTGTAACTGGAGAAATTCATCCTCGATACAATCAACCAGCGTCAGAAATGGTTCGGTCAGCGTCTCCCTGGGGGCGGACCCGCTGAGAACCTCGAAAAAGTCATCCGCCCCTCGTGCGGCTTCGTCACCTCCCGTCTCCACTCCTTCAAGAAGTGCCGGAATCAGAAGAGAAAAAAGCTCTGCAGTTGTAAGCATCAGCGATCCTTGTCTTATGCAGAATACTATCGAATTCTGCGGATAAATTGTCGGGCCATTTCAGGGTATAAGTATAAAGCCTGATCCAGACTCTTTCAAACAGATTACAGGTTTTCTCCAAAGCATGACCATCGGTGTGCCGGCACAGCGGGCTGCCCGACTGGAGACACCGGAATTATTCTCCCTCCCCCGGGGAGGGGGGGCGAGGCAGTTGATCAAAGGAGGGAATAGCACGTATTCTTTAGCGCAATCATAACATTTGGAGGTCATGATGAAGCGAGTCGGTCTTTTGCTTATTACTCTTGTATTTGCAGTTTCCTGTACCACAGCAAGTTTTCAGGGAATGCAGATGACCCGGGAAACTCCGTCGTTCAACGTGGTGGGCGAGTTCGAAAGGACCCTGTCTCAGCACGGGATAATCGGCGGCTGGTCCGGCGGCAGTCTGATAAAACTTTCGGACAATGATGAACGGATCTTTTCCATAATTTCCGACGAGATTCAGAAGAAAGGCGGGGATGCCGCCATTGATGTAACCATCGAGTACGGCGCGGGTTTTCTGAATCTTCTGCTGAATGCAATCACTTTCAGCATCTACAATCCCGGAAAGATCGTTATCAAAGGGACAGTAATCAAATACACAAATTAGAGCACCCCAACTCTTGAATTTAACCGGCAGCCGGAACTGCCGGTTTTCTTTTCTTCCGACTATTGGCAGCCCCCTCTTTTTCCTGTACAAAGCGGAATATGAGCAGTCCGGATAAACGATTCCTTATTTACCCTGCGGCCTTTATGGTGAACGGCGGCATAACCATGCTGAATTTCAGCGTAATCTTTTTTATGCGCAGAACCTACGGTACATCCCCCGCACT
The DNA here is from genome assembly GCF_002087085.1 of Marispirochaeta aestuarii. NCBI lineage: Bacteria > Pseudomonadati > Spirochaetota > Spirochaetia > Spirochaetales > Spirochaetaceae > Marispirochaeta > Marispirochaeta aestuarii. The sequence goes on from NZ_MWQY01000006.1 coordinate 178,149, forward strand.
GGTGGGATGGATGTCCGCATTCTGGGCCTTTGCATATCTGATCGGATGTATCGGTCTGGGGGGCATAAGCCGCCGGCTCTCCTACCGTCGGGCCCTGCCTCTTGCGACCTCGGTAATGGGGATCTCCACCCTCCTGATCCTGATCATTCCCTGGGAGATTTCCGCCCTCTTCTGGTATATGCTTTTCGGCCTTATTACCGCCCTTCACTGGCCCCCTCTTATGGGCTGGCTCTCCGAAGGTCTCGAAGGACGGGACCTGAGCCGGGCGGTGGGGGGGTTCAATCTTGCCTGGAGTACAGGAGCCGGGGCAGGACCCTTTATTGCCGGACTTCTGATTGAACAGAGCCTGCGGCTCCCCCTTTTGGTCATTGCCCTGCTGTACGGTTTTGTGGCAGTACTCTACATCACCACCTTCAGTCTCTCCCGGCGCAGGAAAAGCAGGATCGCCGATCTGCCTGAAATTGACCTGCCGAAAATCAAGGACCAGAGCTCGCCCCTCCGTTATGCCGGCTGGATAGGCGTCTCTTCCTCTTACACCCTTCTGGGAGCGCTTATGTTCATCTTTCCCATGTATGCCGAGGATGTCCTTGGATATGCTGAAAGCTTTACGGGGCTTCTTCTTTTTCTGCGGGGAGCTGTTACCGTGGCAGGTTTTTACCTGGCCGGAAAGACCATCTTCTGGCACCATAATCCGCTGCAGATAAGTATAAGCCAGCTGCTCCTCGGGGCATGCGCCCTGCTACTCGCCTTCGCCTTCAGACCGGGAACGTATCTTACGCTGTATATTTTCTTCGGACTGATCTTCGCACTGCAGTACGCCACCAGTATCTTCCACGGGGTTTCCGGTGCCCTGAACCGGGAACAGCGCATGGCCATTCATGAGGGATCCCTTACCTTCGGAGTGGTGCTGGGCTCCGCAGGGGGAGGGCTTCTATACCAGTGGTTTTCCTTCCGGTCCGTAATGGTGATGATCGCCCTGGCGGTTGCGGCGGCTTCTTTCGCACAGGTCCTGAGTTACCGGAAGCTTTCCAGGAGCACAAAAAAGGCCGCTTCCTGATAATTCTCAGGAAACGGCCTCGATTACTCAATGCACAGAATTCTTTAGTACATATCTCCGCCCATACCTGCCATGTTGGGAGCAGCTTTGTCCTTCTCCGGCAGATCGGTAATGATGCACTCAGTGGTCAGCAGCAGGGAGGCAATGGAGGCCGCATTCTGCAGTGCCGAGCGGGTTACCTTGGCAGGATCGATAATTCCGGCCTTTACCAGGTCCGCCCACTCCATGGTGCTGGCATTGAAACCCATACCGTCTTTCTGTCCCTTGGCCTTGTCGGCGATAATGGAACCGTCCAGACCGGCGTTCTCCGCAATCTGGCGTAAAGGAGCTTCCAGGGCCCGCCTTACGATGGCAAAGCCGGCTTTCTCATCGTCGCTAAGACTGGAGACATCCTCTTTCTCAAGGTTCGCGACGGCCCGCATCAGGGCGATGCCTCCACCGACCACGATGCCTTCCTCTACGGCCGCACGAGTGGCCGACAGGGCATCTTCCACCCGGTGCTTCTTCTCTTTCATCTCGACTTCGGTGGCGGCCCCGATATTGATTACCGCGACACCGCCTGCGAGCTTGGCCAGACGTTCCTGCAGCTTCTCACGATCATAGTCGGAGCTGGTTTCCTCGATCTGTGCCTTGATCTGGGCTACGCGGCCTTTTATGTCCTTCTCGCTGCCTGCTCCCTCGATGACGGTTGTGTTCTCCTTGTCGACCTTGATACTCTTTGCCTTACCCAGCTGCTCCAGAGTGGTGCTTTCGAGTTTGTATCCCATCTCCTCGGAGATAACCGTACCGCCGGTAAGGATCGCCAGGTCTTCCAGCATTGCCTTGCGGCGATCGCCAAAACCGGGAGCTTTAACCGCACAGGCCTTTAAGGTGCCCCGGATGTTATTGACCACGAGGGTGGCAAGGGCTTCGCCTTCCACATCCTCGGCAATAATCAGAAGGGGACGACCATTCTGGGCCACCTTCTCCAATACGGGGAGAAGGTCCTTCATGGCGGAGATCTTCTTGTCATGGATAAGAATAAAGGGATCTTCCATTTCGACGGTCATGGTCTCCCGGTTGGTAGCGAAATAGGGAGAGAGGTATCCGCGGTCGAACTGCATTCCCTCCACAACCTCGAGGGAGGTGTCCATGGACTTGGATTCCTCAACGGTAATAACTCCGTCCTTTCCGACCTTGTCCATGGCGTCGGCGATGAGCTTTCCGATTTCCCCGTCATTGTTGGCGGATACGGAAGCCACGTGTTCAATGTCGCTCTTGTCCTTGATGGGGGTTGCAATCTTCTTGATGGAAGCCACGGATTTCTCCACAGCCATATCGATGCCCCGCTTGAGCCCCATGGGGTTCATGCCGGCGGCAACGTTCTTGAGCCCTTCACGCACGATGGAGTGGGCAAGAACCGTCGCGGTTGTCGTTCCGTCGCCGGCTACATCATTGGTCTTGGTCGCAACCTCCTTGAGGAGTTTGGCGCCCATGCTTTCGAATTCATCCTCCAGCTCGATCTCCTTGGCTACGGTAACACCGTCCTTGGTCACCGTGGGAGCGCCGAAGCTCTTGTCCAGTACAACATTCCGGCCTTTGGGGCCGAGAGTTACCTTGACGGCGTTGGAGAGTTTCTCCACACCCTTCAGGAGTTTCTGCCGAGCTGCCTCGTCAAAAAGAAGCTGTTTTGCTGCCATATATCTACCCTCTACTCCTCAATAACTGCCTGTATATCATCGTTGCGCATGATTACATGATCCTCGCCGTCGACCTTGATCTCTGTTCCGGCGTACTTGTCAAAAAGAATCTTGTCCTTCGGTTTTACCTTGATCGCTTCATCATCACCTACTGCGACGACAAAACCCTGAGTAGTCTTTTCCTGAGCGGTATCGGGAATAAAGATTCCGCTTTTCGTCTTTGTTTCGGATTCGGCCCGCTTAACCAGTACGCGGTCGCCTAAAGGCTTGAGCTTCATTGTGTTTCTCCATGCTTGTAAGAAGATTTAACCTCTTCACCGAAGAGGGCTCAGTAATTCTATATGTCTTAAAGCAAAAAACGTGCCAACACGGCATTTTTTTATAATTACCTGCATAATATATAATTATTCGTCGTCTTTGTCATCAGTTTTTAAAGAAAATATCCCGGGACAGGACAATGTGACACAGGTACGTTTTTTTTCCGTAAAAAGTGTATCAAATTTACTCAGCAGTTCTCCGGAGAAGGATCGTTCCTCCTCCGGAGAAGCTTCTTCTTAGTCTTCCGCTCCCAGAGGTCCGACAAAACTGGTGGGAATAGTCACAGCCCGGGATTTCAGTTCCCTGTCGACCATATACAGCCCCGGTCCCTTTGCGCCGGCGGAGATCTCCATCCGGGTAATCATGTCCGAAGCATTCTTTTCTTCCTCGACCTGTTCGCTCACGTACCACTGCAGGAAGATCCGGCTGGCATAATCCTTCTCATCCTCCGCCAGGGCCACCAGTGAATGTATCGAAGCGGTAACCTTCTTTTCGTGTTCCAGTGTCTCCTTGAGAACATCCATGGGAGAATCCCAGTTCTCCTGAGGTTTATCAATGGCAAGAAGTACGGGTTTGCTGCCCTGGTCGAAGAGGTACTCGTAAATTTTCATTGCATGGAACATCTCTTCGTGATACTGAACCATGAACCAGTGGGCAAACCCCTCGAGTCCCTGATCATTGCACCAGGCGGACATAGCCATGTACAGATACCCCGAGTACATCTCCTTGTTTATCTGCTCATTCAAAGCCTTGCTCATTTTTTCCGAAATCATCTGTGTCTCCTTATTCTGAGAATGCTAATACTGATATGAAAAAATACTCAGGCACAGGGCTGAGGTAAAGATTTTTCAGGAACTGTTATTGAGGACACCGCTAAAAACTACTCTATTTCACCATATCCTGCGTCGTCAGGATTTCCCGCGGTCCTCAACTCTTGTTACCACAAGAGTTTGCGGGCGCTAAAAAATCTTTCCTCCTTGACTATGGAAAAAATACCACGTTCTTAGAGCTGCCCTTGATTTCTTATCGAGAAGGATCTGCCCAGCACCTTCCAGAGATCCGCCAGAATGGAATTCCCGGCACTGTTGATACCCGCATCAAGCAGCACGTCATCCCGGTTACGGCTAAGCCATCGATAAATCCTCGCCGCACCGTCCCGGGGGGAGGTTCCGGCCTTGGCGACGCCTACCAGACCGAGCATCTCACCCTCGTCAAAGGTTTTGCGAACCTGTCCGAGATCAAGGATGAAACTGCGGCCGAAGGCCCCCCGTTCTATGCTGACACCGCCTTCCTGTACCGAGGGATTCTCCTGCTTCTTCTGTTGTGTAGCGGGAGGGTTCCGGCGATCCTGTTCCGCCTCCCGGTTGAGCTTTTCCACCCGCTGATTATAAATCAGGGTATTGGCCTGTTTAATCAGGAACAGCAGGCCGTCCCGGTCAATCTCCCTGATAAGTCCCCGCAGCTCCTTCATAAGCGGCTGCCGCGGATCGTCCTGAACCGTTTTTCGGCCTTCTTTTCCGGTTTTCTTTTTCTGTTCCTTTCCAGCCACTACATACCCCCTCTCCGTCATGGTGATTCTGCTCCCAGAGTACATGCAGCAGTTCGTCCGCAGTCATGGGTTTGTAATAATAATACCCCTGATGCTGATAACATCCATGCTTTTCCAGATACTCAACATGCTCAAGGTTCTGAACACCCTCCGCGACGACATCAAGGTCAAGGCTCTTTACCAGATTGATAATCCCCTTGACGATCTTGCGGTTATGTTCCTGGTCCAGACCGCTGATAAAGGTCTGATCGATCTTGATTACATCCACCGGAAGTTTTGAGAGATAACTGAAGGAAGAAAATCCTGTACCGAAATCATCGATCATAAAGGTGAGACCCGGAAAACGGGTTTTAAGATCATTAATTCTCAGCGAGGCGTCCACGGGGTTGCGGATAAAAACACCTTCAGTCATCTCCAGCTTAAGACCCCGGGGATCCACCTTGTACTTCTCCAGGGCTTCCGCGACCTTGCTCTCGAAAAAGGGATCGTCGAACTGCCGGGGACTAATATTGACGCTTAAATACAGATTCGAGCAGCCATGGCGCTGAAGATGGCTCAGCATGTGGCAGGCCTTGAGCAGAACCATCGCACCAAGGGGTACGATAATGCCGGTTTCCTCCGCCAGGGTTATAAAATCACCGGGAAGAACAAGACCCTCTCCCGGATGCACCCAGCGAACAAGAGCCTCGAATCCCACTATACCGTCTCCGTTCCGATGGATGGGCTGAAAATAGAGAGTAAGCTGGGATGCACAGATAGCCGCCCGCAGCCCCTCCTCGAGATGCAGCCTGCGGGTTACCTCCCTGTTCATCTCGGGGGTAAAAAAACGGTAGGTGTTGCCCCGTTCCTTGGCCCGGTACATGGCAATGTCGGCATTGGATATAAGGAGAGAGATATCGCTGCCGTCATCGGGTATTATGGCAATGCCTATGCTGACCCCGAGACTGATATAGGGCAGATCGGGATTCTCCCGGATTGAATAGGGTCGGCGAATATCGTTGATGATCTTCAGAGCGACAACAGCGGCTTCCCGGGGATCGCGCAGGTGAGGCAGCAGAATGACGAACTCATCCCCCCCGAACCTGAACACCCCCTCCTTGCGGCGTTCCATCTCCAGGTTCTCCACCCGAAAAATCTGGTCGCTCTCCCTGAGGCAGTTATGAAGGCGGTGAGTGCATTCCACGAGAATGGAGTCCCCCACGTGGTGCCCCAGGGAATCGTTTACCTTCTTGAAACCGTCAAGGTCCAGAAAAAGCAGCGCCCCCTTCCGCTCTCCATAGCGGAGGGTCTCGTTCAGGTATTCAGTCAGATAGATATGAAAAAGGTCGCGGTTACCCAGATCAGTGAGTTTGTCATGATAGGCCAGGTAGCGGAGCTTTCTTTCGGTTTTTTTCCGTTCAGAGATATCCCGGATAATGCAGGGCATAATCCGGCCCTGATTGGTGGACACGGAAACCCCGAAGGATATTTCCAGGGGAAGGATCTCATTCCCGGCTGTCTCCCCCAGAAGCTCCATATGGTTACTTATCCCACGTTTCTTCCGTTCTGCCAGGGAAAGCAGAAAATAACTGCGGATTCTATCCTCAACTCTCCGGAATTCTCCGGGTGGAAAAAGAGCCGCAAAGGAACGGCCGACAATCTTTTTGGGAGTGGTTTTGAAAATGCCATGTACCTGGGAGTTGGCGTAGACAATACGGAGGTCCTGAGAAACCTGGATTATCACATCAGAAGCTGTTTCCGCCAGGGCCTGATAGCGACTCTTCAGATCTTCAAGTTCCCTGCGATAGCGGCGGATCTTCTCACTCGGCAAGGAGGCCGGCTCCTCCGGTTTCGCAACCTGCTTTTGTATCATGACATTTTCTCTCTGTCTTTACAGTATACACAATTCAGTGGAAAGCTGCAGTTTTTTTTCCGGAAGATGTTCTCACCAGGACCGGGGGATTTAAAGGAACCTCAGGTGGTTTTTCTTTTCCTTCCCTTCCGGGAATAGTACCTTGGTAGTGAGGCAGGGCATGATTGAATTCAGAGACCCCGTGGCGGAGCATATAAAAGCCTTTATCCTCGATGAGACCGCCATGGAGATAGATAACCGGGATTATCCTTCCGATCCGGTGTGGCGGGAATACCGGGAAACCGGCAGCAGAGTCTGGCTTTACGGTAACGATACCTCCGCACAGGAGGTCTGGACCAGGGACATGGAAGCTGTATACCTCGATACCCCCCTGGTTATCGATGCATTCCGACAGGATCACTTTACCGGGCTCACCCTGGAAGCCAACAGCGTCCTCAAGGGCCTTCCGGGGGACGAGCGAATCAAGGAGATCGCCTTCATAATAAACGCCCGCAACGCGGTGGCGACCTCAAAAAGGTTTGCCGCCCGGGTTTGTGTGGAAATTCCCCTCTTTTCCGACAGCGCATCGGAGATCAGCCAGTACGCCAGACGACTGTACCAGGTATGCCCGGAACATCTCCTTCCGGCATTACCCTACAGTTCCGAAGGTATCACGGCTGCTGCTGAACTGCAGAAAGCAGGAATACCGATTATAGTTCGCACAGAATACAGCCCGCAGCAGGTAAAAAACTCGATCCTCCATGCCTCCCCGAATTATGTAGCCCTTGGGAACTTTCATGATACCCGGGAAGTCCCGATGCCCTCAGCACAGGAGCTGCAATCCCTTTTTGACCACCTTGAAAAACCGGAAAAGACAACCCTGATTGCCTGCGGAATGGACAGCGAGGAAAAAATACGGCGATTCATGGGGTTCCCGATAATCGTGGCGACACCCGAGGCTGTCAGGAATTATCAAAAAAAACCGGTCGCCGGCAAGCAGGGCGTCCCTGCACCCGAAGCAGAAACCGCCTCCGGAACCCCGGGTATGCAGAACCGGAATGAGCTGCGGGATATCGCCCTTCAGTCCCGGAACGCCTATGATGAGCTTGTACTGATAATTAGAAACGCCATTGACTCCAATTAAACTAATAATTCTAAATACTTTACTATAAATGAAAATTAGATTATTATTCCCTGAATACGGATATGAAGAAAATGGCCAGAGCAGCTGATCCAGTCACTCCTCACGCTTTTTCCGGGGACCTCTCCCTGGGAATGAGCCTTCTGCTGCTGATGGCAGGCCTCATGACGCCCCTGGGATTTCCTCTCACTCCCTGGCTAACCTATCCGGTCCTTGTTCTCCCCATGTTCTTTTTCATGCTGAACGGGCTTGTCCGCGGTACGCTGTTCAGCCTGCTGTTTCTGGGGCTCTTTTATTTTGAGGTCTCCTTTCTGCTGCCCTATTCTTCCTCCGGGGTCTATACAGTGGAGCTGCGGCTGATCTCGGCCATGATCCTGGTCAACATACCAGCCGCATGGCTGCAGCAGCGCTACAGAAACCGGGGAAACCGTCATCTGGCACGACTCCTCTATTCTGATCAGCTCACCGGCCTGCCGAATCGAAATCAGCTGATAAAGGATGTTCAGCATATTCGCACCCCCATACTGTTCCTGATCAATATTGATGACTTCAAGGAGATAAATGATGTTTTCAGTCCCAAGGCTGGAGACACGATCCTCAGGGAACTTGCAGAGCTGATTCAGTCGGTTATTCGGGATCTTCCCTGCTCATATTACAAACTGACCGCCGATGAATTTGCCCTGCTCTTCGAGAACTCCGGGGACTTTTCCACCCGGCAGCAGTTGAGCATCCTGGCTGAAACCCTGAGCAGTCGTATTGCGGCCCAGGAGTTCTCCATCGACGAAAGCGAGATACGCCTGAGGGTGAGCATAGGTATTGGTGACTCCCGCATAAACGAAAACGACAATGTTCTTGCCCAGGCAGATATGGCCCTGAAGACGGCGAAAAAGATCCATAAGCCCTACCTCTTCTTTACCCAGACCATCGATACCCGGGAGAATTACCACAAAAACATCCACTCATTGAAGGTATTGACCGAGGCCCTGGAACATAACAGGATTGTTCCCTACTACATGGCCATAATAAACAGCAACACCGGCCAACCGGAATCCTATGAATGCCTTGCACGACTCATCGATCCCGACGGCGTGGTATACCCTCCTCACTTTTTTCTGGAGATCTCAAAAAAGGCACGCCTCTACTCCCTGATTACCCGGATGGTCTTCAGAAAAGCCGCGGACTACTTTAACGATCTGCCCTATCAGTTCACCGTCAATATCTCCATGGACGATATGGATGACCCCGAAACTGTTTCCACCATTCTGGAAATCCTGGAAACCCATCCAAAACTGCATAACCGGGTGATTTTTGAGATTCTTGAGTCGGAAAGCATCAATAATTATCCCCAGGTTATGACCTTTATCCAGCTGGTAAAGACCTACGGCTGCAAAATTGCTATTGATGATTTCGGCTCCGGCTACTCCAACTTCGAGAACGTTTCCCGACTGAGGGTGGATTATCTGAAGATAAACGGCGCCCTTGTCCGCAATATCGTCCGCAGCCCGCAGAACCGCTTCATTGTTGAAAATATCCACAATTTTGCCGTCGGTCTCGGAATAAAGACTGTCGCAGAATACGTGGAAGACGAGTCCATCCTGCAGCACCTCAAGCGCATGAAGATTGACTACCTCCAGGGCTATTATTTCGGAGCTCCGGCGGAGGATATCCTGCCCGTTTCTGAAGACAGATTGCTGCAGACCCTAAAATAGGTTACCTTAACAGCATGGTAACAGAAGAAATGATCAAACAGCTGCCCAAGGTGGAGCTTCACGACCATCTCGACGGCAGCCTGCGGCCCCGGACCATACTGGAGCTCGCGGAAAAAGAGGGCGTCCAGCTGCCCGCCGCCACCCCCGAAGAGCTGGCAGCCTGGTTTCACCGGGGAGCCGACCGGAAGAGCCTCTCCCTCTATCTTGAAGGCTTTGCCTACACAACCGCCCTCATGCAGTCCAGAGAATCCCTGCGCCGGGTGGCCCGGGAACATATGCATACCCTGGCGGAGGACAACGTTGTCTACGGGGAAATACGTTTTGCCCCCTGTCTGCACCAGAAGCAGGGGTTGAACATTGAAGAGGTGGTCAAATCGGTTCTCGAAGGACTTGATGAGGGAAGCCAGGAAACCGGCGTAAAATACGGACTGATCCTCTGCGCCATGCGTCACCAGAAGGTCTCTCTGGAGATTGCCGAACTGGCGGTAGCCTTCCGTTCACGGGGCGTCGTCGGCTTCGATATTGCCGGAGACGAATTCGGGCACCCCCCCAAAAAACATCTCGACGCTTTTCAGTACATCAAGAACAGGAATTTCAATATAACGATCCATGCCGGCGAAGCCTTCGGTGTTGAATCGATCTGGCAGGCAGTGCAGATCTGCGGTGCCCACCGTATAGGACACGCCACCCGGCTGGTGGAAGATATGGTGGTTCATGGAACGAGGATCGAAAAGATGGGGACTCTCTCCTCCTACATTCTGGACAAACGCATCCCCATGGAGATCTGCCTTTCCTCCAACGTACAGACCGGCGCGGCGAAGAGCCTGGACACCCATCCTTTTCAAATCTATCACCGGAACAACTTCCGGGTCATGCTCTGTACGGACAATCGCCTTATGAGCAACACGAGCCTCAGCAAGGAGATGGGTCTGGCGGTGGAATACTACGGACTGGATATTCGGGATCTCGAAAAGCTCAGCATCAATGCCATGAAGTCCGCCTTTATCGGCTATAATGAAAGAATCGAGCTGATCTATGATGTACTCAAACCGCGCTTCGCACAGCTGCGGGAAACCATAAATCCGAACATGTAGACTCAGGGAAGGTCCCGGAGAAAACGCCCGAAGGCTTCAGCAGCCTTTTCAAGGGCAGGCAGGGCAATACGAACTTCCCGTTCTTCACCGGTCTTGGCTGCCTGTTCGGCCTTTCGGGCAATATCGGCAATTTCCAAGGCAAAGAGGTTCAGGCCTCCCCCTTTAAGGGAATGAAGCTCCCGGTGAACAAGCTTCCAGTCCTGTTTTTCCAGGGCTTTCCCGATCCGTTCCAGCTGCCCCTCGATACCGCCGGCGAATCCCTGTACCATCTGCAGCGCGGCAGCCCTGTCTCCCCCCAGGTCCCGAACCAGGGAAGCAAAATCGCAGACCATGGAGGAATCTCCCTTTTCCTGAGAAGCTTCCTCTGAAGCGCTGCCCGAACTGAGCCAGGAAGCCACATCGGATAAAAATGCCTCCCTGCGCAGAGGTTTGGTAAGGACCCCGTTCATCCCGGCCTGCCGGTACTGCCGCAGATCATCGGGAAAGGCGTTTGCCGTCAATCCTACAATGGGAGTCTCCCGGTTCGGTCCCTGCCGGATCAGGGCCGTGGCCTCCAGTCCGTCCATCTCCGGCATTTGAACATCCATGAGTATAAGATCGAAAAAGCGCTGCTCTGCCAGTTCAACCGCTTCTCTGCCGTTCAGTGCCTCGGAAACCTGGCACCCCACCGACTCCAGGTGACTCCGGGCGATAACCCGGTTGGGAAGATAATCCTCCACCACCAGTACCTTCGGACTGCCCTGGATCAGCTCCACACTGCCAGGGGAAGCATTTTTCGCATCAGGGAACCCGTCTTCCATCGGGACACGGCAGGGCAGGGTAAACCAGAAGAGAGAACCGAATCCAATTTCACTCTCCAGGCCTATCTCCCCTTTCATGAGGGTAACAAGCTGCTTGGTTATCGTTGTGCCAAGTCCCGTTCCGCCGTAAAGACGGGTTCTGCTGGTGTCACCCTGCTCGAAACTGTCAAAAATGGTTTCCGCCTGTTCCCGGGGGATACCGATACCTGTATCCGCAACGGAGAATTTCAAAACAAGCTCCCGGTTCCCCGGCCATTCCTCGACCGCCACGGAAACCCTGATCCCTCCGCGGGAGGTAAACTTCACGGCATTGCTGACAAGATTATCCAGCACCTGGCGCAGCCGGAAAGAGTCGGCTTCTATCAGCTCCGGGACATCGTTGCCCTCTTCCACCTGCAGATAGAGCCCCTTATCGGCGCAATGGACGGCGAAACTGTTTTCTATGCTTTGAAGGAATTCCTTCAGATTGAAGGTTGCCGGATCAAGGGAAATTTTCCCCGCCTCGATCTTTTCGATGTCCAGAAGCTGGTTTATCAGGGTCAGGAGTCGTTCAGACTCTTCAAGAACAATATCCAGGTTTTTCTTCTGGTCATGGTCGACTCGCCGGCTGATCATCTCACTGAAACCGATGATACAGTTCAGGGGGGTTCGCATCTCGTGGCTGATATTCGCAAGAAAACGGCTCTTTGCCTGACTGGCGTGCCTGGCGGCTTCCATGGCATCGTGGAGATCGGTATTGGCCCGCTGCAGCTCCCGGGTACGATCCATGACCTTCTGCTCGATCATTTCGGAGTAGCGTTCCAGTTCGCTGTGAAGTCGCATGGAGCGCATCGCAAGGGAGGCAAAGACCCCCATATCGAAGGTAAAGATGGCGATTCCCTGAATCCACCAGATGGGATAGATCCTCAGCATCATATAGATGATGTCATGGGCACCGATCAGCCCGCCCAGGTATACCCCGATCAGCATGGGCAGGGTATCCGGAACACCCCTGCGGAATGCCCCGGTGGTAATGACGGCCATGAGAATAATCTGAAGACTGACAAGAAAGAGGGACCAGGAGAAAATTATATCCACCATCAGGGTGGTTTTACCGAAGAAGAAAATCCCGAGAAAGGAAAAAATGCTGAAGGTCCAGAAATACGGCATCTGCCGCTTCAGACCCGTTGATTCCAGATAGCGGGCCACAAAGGATGTCATCAGGGTTACCGACGGAAAGAAGATCGCCTTGGAGAATGCGAAGAAGGGAGTAAAGGGGAGCTGGGGAAAGGAGTACCCCAGGCGGATCAGATAGATAGTGAAGCCTACATTTACCAGGGCGAAAATAAGATTATTCCGTTCCTTGGGACGTACGAAAAACTGCATAAAGTAGAAAAAGGCCACAAAGAGGGAAAGAAATGAGAGGTACCGGTACAGATCGACATTGATAAAATTGACCAGTCCCTCGTAGAACCGGTAATCCTCACGGAAACCCAGGGTGGGAGGAGTAATAACAGTCCGGTCCGCCTCGGGACTGTAGAGGATATCAATCCAGTTGCCCTCGTCATAACGGAGGACCCCCTTCGGTATGGGAGCGTTGACTCTGCGGGCTTCATGGTAGTGGTAATCCGGAGAAAAACTCCCGTGGGTGAGAACCTCAATACCGTTTATTCGTACCCGCACGGCTCCCCAGCGTTTTCCCATCAGAACAAAGAGCTCTTCGCCCTTTAGTTCCGGAGGAATAGAAAACTCCCGGACAAGGTGGAATACAGGGTAGCGCCGTCCGCCGGGCTCAGGTTCCGCAGGAAGTTCAATCTCCTTCCATTCGGAAAAACCTCCTCCCTCGGACAGCTCCGGCAGTCCCACCTGAGACTCACAGCGAATGCTCCAGGACCCCTCAAGCACCGTCGGGCCTTCGGTATTCAGATGTACCGGAGGATCGGAATAGAGGGGAACAAGAAAGCAGAGAAGGAGAATGGGGAGCCGGAGAAAAACCATCATGTAGAGAATATCCGATGTATCGACGAAAAGCCATAGAACATGCTAATAAACATATATGCAGATACCAGTTTCACTGCTGATCGCCCTTGGGGTTCAGCAGTTGTGCCAGCTTATCAAATTCGTCTCCTGTTCCATCAGGGACCGGCACCTGAGTCCCCGGTACTTTTTTTCCTCCGGCGGTATGCCCTCCGCTCATTCCGCTTTTGTTACCGCCCTCTGCGTTGCAGTCGGGGTGCGCAGCGGTATCGGGTCAGAGGTTTTCTCCGCAACCCTGGTACTCGCCTTTATCGTCATTCATGACGCCCTGCGGGTCCGGGGGACCCTGCAGCAGGTTATCCACATCATCAAGAAGGATCATCCGGAAGAAGGAGGTCCTGCGGCTCGACTGCCGGAAACCATCGGCCACGATGCCGCGGAGATCGCCGCGGGAATCGTCCTGGGAATCATCCTGGCGCTTCCTCTGGCATTTTTCTCCCTGAGATTTGTCCCGGGGAGTACCGGGAATCCCTTGTAGACGGTCCCTTCAGTAGCTTCCGTAGGTGCTCGTCTTCCGGAGGATGATTTTACAGCGCATCTTTGCGGCGTAGCGTCCGGCGACAATACTGACACTGGGGGTATCGATAAGCAGGAGCTCTCCTTCCAGACGCATCGGCTTGTTGCGCATCCGCGGCCGGGCGTATTCCCGGACCGCCTCCTTCAGGGCCCTGTGATAGGCCTCCATCTTTCCCTCATGCCCCAGGACCGCCCGTTCTTCTCCGTAGCCCATAACGCTGGGGATGGCCGCGCTGAGCCAGCCGCTGATCCTGAGGTATTCTTCCCGGCCGGGATAGTAGCGATAGAGCAGCATTGCCCTGCTGCCCCGGCCCCGTACGTCCACGGGAACAAGGGCCTCCCGGGGAATCAACGAGGTGGGCTCAAGGATAAACTCTTCGCCGATGCCCCGTTCCCTGTCCAGAGGACGATACGAGAAGGTATAACCGTAGACCATTCCGGAGAGTAGAAACCGGGCTTCCGCATCGGCCAGTTTCCGGGCCTCGGCGAAGGCCACCGGATCAAGATCTCCGGCAGCGCTGTCCAGTTCGATCCAGATGTCCGCCTCGACGGGGGGATACTCCTGGGCACCGAGGGCCTGAAAAACCAGGCAGAAGAGAAGACAAAGCAGCGACTTGGAAACACCGCTGCCTCCGGGACTCCGGTTGGACTGCATCAGCGCCAGTATCCGCCCCGTCCGCTGCCGCCGCGAAAAACATCCAGGGGGTTGATTCCCAGGCGCAGGACAAAGTAGAGAAAAGCAAAACCGAAGCCGGCGAGGTGGGTCATATGGGCTATGCCGGAGTTGACACTGACAACCTGGGAGAATATTTCGATTGCAGTGTATCCGATTACCAGATGGGTCGATTTGACCGGGATAATACCCATTATGAATATCCTGGCATCAGGATAATAGATAGCAAAGGCCAGGAGCACGGCGAAGACCGCTCCGGAAGCTCCCAGCAGAACAGTGACGGTGCCGGAGATATAGAAAACAAGGAACGAGAACACCCCTGCGAGCACCCCCGTTACCATGTAAAAGAGGACAAATTCGTAGCTGCCCATACGGTGTTCCACCTGGACTCCGAAAAAGAAGAGTCCCAGCATATTAAAAAGGATATGAGACATATCCGCATGGGTAAACATGTAGGTAACGAACTGCCAGATGTAGCCCCGGGAGACAATCCAGGGAGGAACCATCGCCAGGAGAACCCTGGTTTCCGGAATGGCATAGTTTAGAAAAAAGACTCCCACATTAATGATGATCAGCGTAAGGGCAGCATTGGTATACACAAAGGGCAGCCGTTTTTTATAAAAGGGGACACTCATATCTCATAAAAATACGGGTAAAGTGTGGGATGGTCAACAGGCCCTACATCCGTAATAAATCGACAAAAGCATGAACATCCCCGTCCAGTCCTTCGAGATCGACGACGATGTGCCATTCCCCCTGCCGCAGGGGACGAAGCTCCGCCCTGGGGGGATCATACAGTCCCCCGACAAAGGAGTAGCGTTTTTTCATCTTGTACTTGTGGTAATTCAGCTCATCCATAAGACGTATATTGGCCCGCCGGTCAATGTTGACCCGGATGATTGTGTCCGGACCGGACCTGATCGTATAATGGAGGAAATTCATCTGCCTGTACCTCCCGTGTACTTTTTTACCGCCCTCGGATATGCTTGTCTAAGAGTTACTCCGGGAGGAAGGGAAAGTCAAGATGCGCAGCAAACCCGACCATTACACAATCAGAGCCAGGAAGGAGGGGTATCCCGCCCGTTCGGTATATAAACTCAAGGAGCTGGATGAAAAACTGCAGCTGCTGCCAAAATCCGGACAAATCCTGGATATCGGTGCAGCCCCCGGCAGCTGGAGCCTCTACGCACGCCGCCGTGGAAAGGGCCGCCTCAGGATCGTCGCCGTGGACCTGCAGCAGATCCGGATAGCCCCTGAACCCGAAACCACCCTGCTTATCCAGGGCGACGTATTCAGCGGGGAGGTACAGCAGAAACTCCATGAAGAAGCCCCCTTCGATCTTATAATGAGCGATGCGGCCCCGGCGACAACGGGCAACCGTACCGTCGACTGCGGACGCTCCTCGTCGCTGGTGGAGGGGATTCTCTCTCTTGCTCCCGGACTGCTTGCCCGGGGCGGATCCCTGGTTATGAAGATATTCCAGGGCGGCCAGGAAAAGAGGATTTTAAACAGAATGCAGGAAGATTTCGCCACCGCAAGGATGATGAAGCCGAAGGCCTGCAGAAACGAGTCCTTCGAAACCTTTCTCATCGGGATCAACTATCATGGAAAAAAGTGACAATCCGGGGTATTCTTTACAACAATGATGAGAATTAATTCCAGGGAGGCCTCAGCTTTTCCCGCGATCGGTCTCCTTTTGCTGATATTGTCCGGCTGTGTAAGCCTCTCCGACAGCGGGCAGACGCTTCCCCCCTCCGCCCTGACGGGAGACGAGCTCACGGAGACCCAGATCCGGCTCGTGGAAGGGGCAGGAAAGGTTCTGGGAGCCCGTCGGCTCGATATAGGAGGCCGGGAATATCCCCTAGACTGTACCGGCACCATTATGGCCATATACGCCTATGCGGGCATCGATCTGCAGAGCCCCATGAGGCGCTTCAGCGGCAACGGTGTTACCCGGCTCTACCGCTATCTGGAAAGCCTCGACCTGCTCTATTCCAGCGATACACCCTTACCCGGCGACCTGGTGTTCTGGGATAACACCTACGACCGGAACAATGACGGCAAGTGGAACGATACCCTCACCCACGTGGGAATGGTTGTTGCAGTTGACGGCGACGGAACCGTTCATTACGTGCATCACAACTATCGAAAGGGCATCGTTCTGGCCAGGATGAACCTGCTGCAGCCGGATTCTGTTGTACAGGGGAACAAACAGTTGAACTCGGCAATGCGCATGCGGGACGGAAAGGTGTATCCCCTTTGGCTCTCCAGCCATTTATACAGGGAGCTGGGAAAAGGCTGGGAACTGAAAAGCTGAAAAGCCCCGGAAAGGTCAAGTGTCGCTGAAGACAATGGAGAATTTCGTTCCCCTTGACGAATCCACTGCAACCTCCGCGCCAATCTGGGCGGAGAGAATTGAAACAAGCTGCAGGCCCAGGGTCTCCGCCCTGTCCAGGGAAAAACCATCCGGCAGGCCGCTACCGTCGTCCCCGATACTGAGATCCACGTATTCCCCCCGGCGATGCAGACCGATATGAATATTTCCACCCGGGCGGCCGTTAAAGGCATATTTCAAGGCATTGATGATAAGCTCATTGACGATAAGTCCACAGGGGACGGCATGATCGATCTGCAGGAACACCTGCTCCATGGAATAATCAAAAAATACCGGAACCGCAGGGGCATAGAGTGCCAGAAGTTCATCCCCCAGGGTATGGATGTAATCGGCGAAGTCGACCTGACTGAAGTCATCGGACTGGTACAGTTTTTCATGTATAAGGGCCATTGTCCGCACCCGGTCCCTGGAGACCTGACACATTTTCCGGGACTCCTGGTTTTCCGTACTCATGGACTGCATACTCAGGAGACTGGAAATGACCTGCAGATTGTTTTTCACCCGGTGATGGACCTCCCTCAGGAGAACCTCCTTTTCCTGCAGCGATCTTTCCAGAACGCTTCTGTGCTCTTCAACCAGACATATATCCCGGTATGAACGGAGAGTGGACACCATGGAAGAGATCAGTTTCTGTTCCGTAAGGTCTGTCTTTTCCCTGTAGTCGTTTATATCGTAATTCTGTACCACCTGCATCTGAGGTGCATAGCCCGGCTGTCCTGTCCTGAGGATTATCCGTACCAGTTGGTTCCTGAGGGTATTTCGTACATACTCGACAATCTTGAGGCCACTGTCCCTCTCATCCATTACGACATCGAGAATCATGACCGCCGTATCGGGATTCTTTTCGATAAGTTCCCGGGTCTCGTCGCCGGTGTAGGCACTGAGAAGCTCCAGCCGGCGACCCAGAAAAGTAAATCTCCCCAGAGCGAGTCTGCTTACCGTATGGACGTCAGCATCGTCATCGGCAATGATCACCTTCCAGGGAGCATCCGAGGCATCATCAAACTCAGACATATTTGCGTACCATGCGAAGCATTTTATCCATGGTATAAGGTTTCTGCAAAAAACCCAGAGCTCCCTCCCGGAGAGCCGTTTCCAGACGTTCGTCGTTCTGAAAACCGGAAGAAAAAAGAACCCGTACCTTCGCATCACAGGCCTTGAGGCGTCGGAAGACATCCAGGCCGGATTCTTCCGGCATGGAAAGATCCATCAGAACAAGGTCAACCTCCGGAGATTTCCGCTGGTACGTCAGGACAGCCTCTTCGCCGCCTGCAGCATGGAGGACCGCGTACCCTGCCCTCTCCAGTATGCTTCCGGCGACCTGCCGCATCAGATCCTCATCATCGCAGACGAGAATAACCTTCTGTCCTTCACTGTTCATATACTCTCCACATCAGCGGGAAATCCAAGGTCCACCTCTCTCACGCTTGAGCTCAGAAAATCCAGATCCGGACCATACCAGGCCGCCAACTCGCGGACCAGTCCAATCCCGCACTCGATTCCGAGGATCTTCAGGCGCCACCCGGGCTTTCCCGATGGCCCATTCCCCGGGTAGACGGAAAGCAGAATCTCCCCCCCATCGGGCTGTCGCCCGGGATGTCCCGTCAGCAGGATACGGAGGATGAGCTTTTCAAAGCGTATACTGTTGCCGCGGATCCGGGCCTCCCCGGGAACAGCTTCCATACTGATGGCAGGTCCGGTACCGGAGGCCGCCTGCAGGGAAGCTGCCAGCCTTTCCAGGGATTCAGCCAGGGGGATTATTTCCGATCTGTCCGTTGGCTGCCTGGTCAGTACAAGAAGCTGCTGGACTATCCCGGACGCACGGAGGGAGGATTTCTCCAGTATATCGAGGTACGAATCATAGGCCGGATTATGCAGATCAGGGGAGTCCTCTTTTTCAAATTCGATAAGAGACAGGGCCCCGGTGACCCCTCCCAACACATTGTTGAGATCATGGGCAAGCACAGACAACAGGGACCCGGAACCGGGGATTCCGTCATTTCTGGTCTCAGATATGGTACTCATTTTCTTTAACCATAGCCGCGGCGCCGGGACCTGTCAACTTTTCTGAAAAAAAGACTATAGGCTGAACTCTTCGTCCGTAAGCTTGAAGATGCTCTCCATTCCTGAAGACGAAAACAGCTTCTTCTCTTCCGTAACCAGAAGCGCTTCAATACCCTCCATGGACTCCACGAGTTCAAGTCCCTTCTCCACACCAAGAACAAAGACCAGGGTGGACAGGGCATCGGCGTCCATGGAATTCTCTGCCACAATGGTAACCGAGCTTAAACCGTTTTCCACCGGAAAACCTGTTTCCGGATCCAGAATGTGGTGGTATCTCTTGCCATCCAGGGTAAAGAACCGTTCATAGGGTCCCGAGGTAACAACCGCCCGGTCTGCCACGGTCAGCACACCCAGATAACTTCCCCGATTTGATTCAGGATTCTGAACACCAATACGCCACAGGGAGCCGTCGGGCTTTTTCCCGTGGGCATAGACATTGCCGCCCAGATTAATCAGTGCATGCTTTACCCCGGAATCCTCCAGGATCCGGACAATCTCGTCCGCGGCATATCCTTTGGCTATCCCCCCCAGGTCGATGGCCATTCCCGGATTTTCCAGGGCGACGCTCTCTCCTTCAATACGGACCCGCCTGTAATTAATACGCGAGACGGCATCCCGGATCTCTTCGGCGGAAGGAACACGCCCCGGATTCTCTTTTCCTATTCCCCAGAGCTCCACAAGGGGCCCGATGGTAATATCGAAACGTCCTCCCCCGAGCTGAGAAAAATGGAGCCCCCGTTCAACAACCTCCAGGGTGGAAGAGCTTACGGACGCTCCTCCGTCCCCGGCCTTCCGGTTGATCGCGGCTACCTCACTCTCTTCGCCGGTATAGGACATCAGACGGTCAATCTCTCGAATGCGGGCAAAGCTTTCTTCCAGTACCGGGGAGGGTTTTCGTGCATATACCGTTACGGTACAGGTGGTCCCCAGCAGATCGATCTCGGTCCGGGTGGACTGTTCAAGGCCGCAGGAGGCGAGTATCAGAAAAACTATTCCGGGGATCAGAATTTTGACAGATGAAACTCGTGACATAATATCAGCTGGTGCTCCGTTTCGTGGTATTCTTCTTTTTTGATGTCTTTCCGGGAGAGCCGGAGGCGGATTTCTTTTCCTCCTGCTGCCATCGGCCGTCGGTGAAATAGGCCCGCCAGCCGCTGGCCTTTCCGTCCTTTTCGCTCATAAGGTAATGAATCTTTTCCTTACGGCTGAAACGGATAATTGCCTTGTTCCCCTGGGGATCCTCCGTGGGAGCATCGGCAAAATAACAATATTTCGGATCGATCTCATCCATATGCGACAGGATCTCCTCTACCAGAGGTGCCCGTGTTTCACGGTTCTTCGGGAATTTGCTCGCCGCAAGGAAAAGTCCCGCAGCCCCGTCCCGGAGAAGGTAGTGATCATCCACCTTTTCGCACTTGAGTTCCGGCATGGGAACCGGATCCATCTTGGGTGGTGCCGGCTCTCCGTTGCGCAGAAGCTTGCGGGTATTGCTGCACTCCTCGTTGGTACAGGCAAAGAATTTGCCGAAGCGTCCGGTTTTCAACTGCATCTCCGCCCCGCACTTATCGCACTCCAGGGTAGGCCCGTCGTAACCCTTGATCTTGAACCTGCCCTCCTCGACCTCGAAACCGGGACAGTCAGGATTATTACCGCAGATATGAAGCTTACGCCCCTCGTCGATCAGATAGGAATCCATGGCCGTGGCGCAGAGAGGACAGCGGTGCCTCTGAGTCAGGAGCCGGGCCTCCTCTTCATCGTCGGTATCCGCACGGACCACCTCATCCCCGGGGATAAGGTTCATGGTCTGCTTGCAGCGTTCCCTGGGGGGCAGGTTGTAGCCGGAGCAGCCGAGAAAAACCCCGGTGCTTCCTGTGCGTATCTGCATGTGTCGTCCGCAGGCGGGACAGGGAATATCCGTATCTGTAGGGGTATTGGGACGCATACCGTTCTTTTCTGAATAGGCCTCCGTGAGTTTATCGCTGAATCCGGCATAGAAGCTGTCCAGAACGGCCCGCCAGTTTCTGTGCCCCGCGGCGATCTCGTCCAGGGTCTCCTCCATGGCGGCGGTAAAATTATAATCCAGAAGATCGTTGAAATTCTCCACAAGACGATCGGTAACGATATCCCCGATTTTCTGGGCATAGAACCTGCGGTTCTCGAGTTTTACATATCCCCTGTCCTGGATCGTGGAAATAATCGCCGCGTAGGTGGAAGGACGGCCGATACCCCGTTTTTCAAGCTCCTTGACCAGGCTTGCCTCGGTATAGCGGGGTGCCGGTTTGGTAAAGTGCTGAGACGGGTCCAGTTTTTTCAGATTCAGTTGCTCCCCTTCCTTGAGGTCGGGCAGCACTATATCCTCATCGCTCTTGCCCTGGGGCGGCAGAACCTTCAGGTGACCGTCGAAGATGATTACCCGTCCCCTGGTCCTGAGTTCAAATTCCCCGGCTTTTACCGTGATCGAGGAACTCAAGTATTCTGCCGGGGGCATCTGGCTGGCGACAAAGCGCTGCCAGATCAACTCGTAGAGCCGCACCCCGTCGGAATCGATTCCCGTCAGATGTCCCGTCCGGATTCTTACATCCGAAGGACGGATTGCCTCATGGGCCTCCTGGGCCTGTTCTCCCGAGGCATAGATATTCGGCTGTTCCGGCAGATACTCACTTCCGTACTTCTCTTCGATATACCCACGACACATGTTCAGTGCCTCGGTACTCAAAGCGGTGGAGTCGGTACGCATGTAGGTAATGTACCCCGCCTCGTAGAGCCGCTGGGCCAGCATCATGGTCTTTTTTACGGAGAAACCGAGGCGTGTGCTGGCCGCCTGCTGAAGGGTGGAGGTAATAAAAGGCGGTTTCGGCCGGCTTTTGGTGGGCTTGTCCTGGCGGGAGTCGACAACGTACTCCGCCTTCTCAAGGAGCTTCAGGGCCTCATCGGTCTCCTCCCTGCTGCCCGGACGAAAATTCTTCCCGTCCCGCCGGGCTACCTGGAACCTGGCCTCCTCCCGGGAAGAATCCCGGAGAAGGTCGGCAAAGACCTCCCAGTACTCTTCGGGAACAAAGGAGCGGATCTCCCGTTCCCGCTCCACAACCAGACGAACCGCCACCGACTGTACCCGGCCGGCGGAGAGTCCCCGTGCAACCTTGGCCCATAAAAGCGGGGAGATCATAAATCCCACAACCCGGTCCAGAAAGCGACGGGTCTGCTGGGCCTCGACCCTGGAGCTGTCCACAACTCCGGGGTTCTTAAAGGCTTCTGTAATGGCGCTCTTGGTTATTTCGTTAAAAACCACCCGTTTGAAGCGCTGTTCATCGATCTCAAGAGCCTCCATCAGGTGCCAGGCGATGGCTTCCCCTTCGCGGTCAAGGTCGGTGGCAAGGTAGATGGTGTCGGACTTTTCCGCCTGGGCTTTCAGTTCCTTCAGGACCTTCTCTTTACCGGGAAGAATCTCGTAACGGGCGGCCCAGCCGTTTTCCGGATCAACCCCCATACGGGCAATGGACTGTTCCCTGGCCCGCTGTCTGCGGTATTCGTCCTTTTCCTCGGGAGACATCTTCCGGGTCCGGGCAGCAAGCCGGGCCCTTTCGCTGGGATCCATGGTTTTTCCGCCGTTTTTTCCCGATACGGGAAGGTCACGGATATGACCCACGCTGGATTTGACCACAAAGTCTTTACCGAGATATTTATTAATTGTCTTAGCCTTGGCAGGAGATTCTACAATCACCAATGATTTTGCCATATATGGATAACCGTTTTCCTTTCTGGATGCTCGAGGGGACTCCCTGAAAATAACGGTTCCTATGATCGTAGGAATTTTCTCAGTATGTCAAGGGTAACTGAAGCAGGCGGCCGATTCAGCAATATGCGGCTTTACCTGGTCAGATTCCGGGACACCTTGGGCCGTTTTCGGGGAAAGGGATTAATCTTGTCAAACTGTCCGTCCGTACCGTAGTACTTTCCTCCCGGCCGGAGGATTCTGACTTCAAAGTGCAGATGAGGTCCGGTGGAAGCTCCGGTGGATCCGATTTCTCCCAGTTTCTGATTGACTGATACCTTTACGCCCGCTCCAAGGGGCGATTTCTCGGCAAGATGGGAATAGAAGGTGCGCCAGGTGGTCGCCCTGGGATAGGCCTTGCGTATATCATCGGTGAGTTCGTGTTCAATTTCCAGAGTCCAGCCATAGCGTTCATCGAAGCTGTTCTGGGTAACAGTCCCGTCGGCCACGGAGACCACGTCCCCTGCGGGATTACCGTCCCGGATAATTTCACCGGCATAGTTGATAAGACTGATATTTGCCACGTTCATGATATCCACCGCGTAATGGGGCTGATAGCCCCCGGAACCCAGAGGATCAATCCGTTTATCCATGAAACCCGAGGTCATACGAAAACCTTTACCGTCGTTGGGCCTTCCGGGGACGCGAACGGGATAGACCATATCGGCGAAAGCCGGTTCGTAGAGGGAGAAGGGGATAATCTTTTCTTCGCTGGTCGCAAGAAGAATTCGCGCCTGGTATTCCTCGCTGGGAAGCTTGGACATCTCGTAGATAATCTCTCCGTAGCTGGCGGCCTCAAGGATATTCGCCGCAATCAGGCGGTAGGCCTCCTTGCGTGCCGGAAGACGATAGGTCAGCTCTTCCGCAAGACGCAGAACATTTATGTAGGCCTGTCTGCGGCTGAACTCAAAGTCCCGTTCCTTGTTGGCCAGGGTATCCTTGAGCACCTGAAGGTCCAGATCGGCATTGGAGATAAAGGACTGGATGTTCTCGAACTGCTCCTCCGATTCCATCTGATAACGGGTAATGGTATCGTCTATCTCCTGTTTTACCTTGGAGAGGGAGGTCAGCCGTACGGAAGAGAAAAAGGTAACCCCAAGAAGCAGAACAATCCCCGCGGCAAAAGCCGCATGGCTGAGGATACGGGTACGATGGGATCGGCTCAATGACCGCAGGATCGACTCATTCCCCTCGAGATCCACAATCAGGTCCTTGCCGGAGGCCTGCAGCTCCTCAGAATAGTAGAAGCCTGAAGGAGTTATCCCTTTATAGAGGACATCCAGTTTTTCATCCAGGTCCTTCAGTTCCGGAAGCAGGTCCTGCAGAAAAATCTGCCTGCCGTTCCGCTCCACATTGACGGTTTCCCAGACCGCGTGGTGATGAAAAGTCCAGCTTCTGAACAGCCGCCCCACCCCGTCCAGATTCTTCACCATCTCCTGAAACAGGAGAGAATCCCGGTCCAGAAGAGAGACCACCACAAAATAGCTGCCTCTGCCCCCCTTCCCCAGACGGCAGGGAACCGAAGGTGATGTATATGAGGAGCCATAGCCCAGACGACGCATCGAGAAATCGATAACCCGCTGAACCAGAGCATCCCTGGTTGCCTGTTTGTCCTTCTTCATACTACATACCCCATCCCATTGGGCATCCCTTCATTGTATACAGAGCTCCGGTCGTCATTGCTGGTTGTTTAGTTACACAAGTGGGCTGCTGTTGCTCGGTCTAAATAGTAAGAAAATAGTGCAAGAGTTTCAAGAGTTGAACAGGACATCCGGTAAATTCATCCATTTATTCCAAAATAGTCATTCAGCACCCCAAAAGGCCCTCTTGCATTTGCAAAAACTACACGGTAGCTTGAATGGTACATAGAACAACCATCCAAGGAGAACAGGCATGATTATCAAAGAGCAGGAGATGAAAAAGGACACCCAGCAGAATATGCGGGGAGGAAAAGGCAGCATCGAACTCAAGTTTCTCGTAGCCCCGGAAAAGATGCCCCATGGACGCATGATTGCACAGATCACCATTCCCGTGGGCGCAAGCATCGGGGAACACGAACACGTAAACGAAACAGAGTACTACATCATCACTGAAGGCGAAGGGACCGTCCGGGACAACGGCACAGATTATCCCGTCAAAGCCGGAGAGGTGGTGATGACCCCCAACGGATCCACCCACAGCATAGAGAATACCGGATCGGCGACCCTGAAAATGATCGCCGTAATTATCCTCGACTGAGAGCTTCTTTTATCCTCCCGAGACCTTCTTCCAGGAGGGTCCGGGGGGCTGCAAAATTCAGACGCATAAACCCTGAACCGCCGGTACCGAAACTCGCACCGGAATTGAGTCCCACTCTGGCCTCCCGGGCAAAAAAACGCGCCAGTTCGGAATCGTCCATCTCCATCTCACGGCAATCCAGCCATGAAAGGAAGCCGGCCTCCGGAAGGTTGGCCCGGATACCCGGACACCCGGCGGCAAGGAAATCCGCCGTCAGGCGCCGGTTTGCATCAAGGTACTCAACAAGTTCTGCCAGCCACTCGTCGCAGTCAGTGAAGGCCGCCCGTAAAGCGCACAGGCCGAAAAGATTGGGATGCCCCGTAATAGATCCGAGGGACTTCGTAAAAGTTCTCCGAAGAGCCGGATCCTCGATAATGGTAACGGAGGTAGCGAGCCCCGCCACATTGAAGGTCTTGGAAGCGGCAATGCAGCTTATGGTTCTTTGCCGGGCTTCCTCGCTCAGGCTGGCAAGGGGAGTATGCTGGTTTTCCGGGTAGACGATCTCCCCGTGGATCTCATCGGATACAAGGGTCAGCTCGTATCGGGAGGCTATCTGAACAAGAGACTCCAACTCCTCCCGGGTCCAGACACGGCCCACCGGATTATGGGGACTGCATAAAAGAAGCATCTTCGCATCCCGGGCCTTATTTTCAAGATCTTCATAATCGATCTCCCAGCGACCATCTTCAGTACAGCGGAGAGGGCTCTCGACCACCCGTCGCCCCTCTTCCCGAACGAGAGAGAAGAAGGGTGGATATACCGGCGGCATAACCAGGACCCCATCTCCAGGTTCCGTGCAGGCCCGTACAGCAACAGTTACGGCGGGAACAACCCCGGGGGTAAAGATTACATCATTTTCGACCAGGGGCCAGTTGTACAAACGCCGCATCCGACTCAAAACCGCATTGACGGTGGCATCATCGGCCCCGGTATAACCGTACACCGGGTGCTCCACCCGTTCGGTCAAGGCGCGGATAACCGGTCCCGGGGCGGGAAAATCCATGTCCGCGACCCACATGGGAAGAACATCACTGCTGCCGTAGAGCTTTTCAGTAAGCTCCCATTTAATCGATCCGCTTCCCCGGCGGTCGATAATCTCGTCAAAGAGGGATTTTTTCATAGGCCCATAGTAGCGATGAAAACCCGCAGGGTAAAGCTCGCGAGGATCATTTTCCATCTCTTCACCAAAAGGAGAGTTCCCGGTATACTGGCAGGGAACTGGAGGATGAATGCACCGCTTATACGATGAAAAAGACTGCGTCTATAAAGGCGCCTCCATAAACGAAACCATCGATTACTATTTCGAAAGCCATGAGCAGATACCCGGGGCACGAAACCAGCTTAATGCCGCCCTGAGCCAGGCAAAAAAGAGCGGAGAGAATGTTATCTCGGCAAAAACCGGCCTCACCGCAGCCTGGGACAACCGGAACCAGGAGTACCTGCTGATTGCCAAGAACGAATATAATCCCGCCAATCTGGCCGCCGCCCTTTTCGATCTTCTGGTGGAAGACCCCGGTGCGGTCGACCTCGACGAGTCCCTCAAGGATGTGGACACCCTGATTGACCGTTATATCGGCCGCATTGAGCAGATGGAGGAGCTTGATTTCAGCACCGAGAAGGGCTCCCTGAAGAATCTGATGCGGACCCTGCGGGAGAGCCTTCACCTTGTGGACGAGACCGAGCTTACGGAAGCTGAAATGGAACGTCTCTCGGACCAGATTGACCAGGAGTTCTACGCCCCCGCAGCGGAGCTGCTTGAGAAGATCCTGGAGCGGGTGGCCATTCCCCTCAAACTGGCGAACGCGGAGAACTAGCTCTCCGCGGCACTCCCTGCCAGGCCGATCTGCTCCGCCACCGGTCGCATCCCCGTGATGGTTTCCGAGATGAGCTCCGAAAGTTCCATTCCCAGCATTTCCGCACCCTGGGCGATAATCTCCCGGTTAGCCCCCGCAGCAAAGGCCTTCTGATTCCACTTTTTCTTTACCGATTTCGCGCTCATATCCAGAATACTCTTTGAAGGCCGCACAAGGGCTGTAGCGGTTACCAGTCCCGTAAGCTCGTCGGTGGCAAAGAGGACCTTTTCCATATCGCTTTTCGGCTCTACCTCGGTGACGATACCCCAGCCGTGACTCACAACAGCCCGGACGAGTTCCTCCGGCCAGCCTCGCTCTTTAAGAATCTCCTCCGTCTTTTTGCAGTGCTCTTCCGGCCATTTTTCGTAGTCAAGATCATGGACAAGCCCCACCACCCCCCAGACCTCGGCATCCCCTCTAAAGCGGGGAGCAAAATGACGCATAACCGCTTCCACGCTGAGGGCATGCTTTATCAGGCTTTCGCTCTGATTGTACTCTGTTAAAAGCGCGTAGGCTTCTTCTCGCGTCGGAAAGTCAGACATCGCTGCGGACTCCTTTCAGATTGAATTATCGATCAGGATGATTCTACCACATTCCGCTTGCCGCCGCACGCCCCTGCAGGGTATGCTTAAGGCCGTATGAAAGGTGTAATTGTCGCTGCCGGCTACGGAACCCGCTTTTTACCGGTGACCAAAACAATCCCCAAAGAGATGCTGCCCCTGATAGACAGACCGGCCATCGATTTTATCATGGACGAATTTGCCGCCGCGGGTATTCATGAGGTGCTAATAATCAGTTCCCGCAGAAAGAAATCCCTGGAGGACTACTTTGACCGGGAGGTCGAGCTGGAATCGGTCTTTAAAAAAGAGGGAGCCACGGACAAGCTCGCCAGAATTGAACCGTCTGACATGAAGGTATTCTTTACCCGGCAGAAGGAGATGCGCGGTACCGGAGACGCCCTGCTCTGCGCCCGTCCATTCTGCAGCGACGAGCCTTTTATCGTCGCCTATCCCGACGACCTGCACTTCGGCGAGGTACCCCTTGCACGGCAGCTTGTCTCCGTCTACGAAAAAACCGGCTGCTCCGTGATGTCCACCCTGCACGATCCGCCGAATCTGGAACGCTACGGCGTTCTGGCTCTGGCAGACGACGGCCTGCATGTTACAGACATCGTGGAAAAACCCGCACCGGGAACTGAACCCAGCAGAGAGGCCTCCATCGGCCGTTTTCTCCTTACGCCGGAGATTTTTGAACATCTGGAAGACGGCTGGCAGAAACACCTGACGGGGCCGAAGCCGGAAAGCGAGTACTTCCACGTTTACGCTTTAAAGAAGCTGATGGACGCCGGGAAGGTCGTCTACCACCCCATAGAGGGAGAACGCCTGGACACGGGGGCTCCGGCCGGCTATCTTCGTGCCCTGCTGCGTTACGCGGCAAGGGACCCGGAGCTGGCCGCGGAGATACGCTCAGCCGCCGCGGAATTAGAATAAAAGAGCTTACAGCCGCTATAAGATCTCTGTGTTATCCGAGCCTCCGTGGCAAATCTCACAATCCTTCCCATCCTGTATATCTTTGTTCCGCTTTTTTCCTTACTCTCCAGAACGGTTCAAACGCTCCAGTCTGTCGTAGAATCCCCGGACATCCTCATCACGTCCCCGCTTAATGGCGCCTGCGGACCAGATCCGGAGTTTCTTTTGCAGCATCGCCCGGGTCTCATGGCGACAATCCCGCGGCAAGCGATCCTGTTCCAGCAGCCGGAAAAGGGCTTCAATGCGGAACCCTTCGATCTGGCCGTGTTTTTCAGAAAGCTGCTCCCAATCTCCTGCTCTTTTAACAGTGAGGGCTTCATCAAGGTAAGAGACAAGGTAACGGCTGGTTACACGCAGCCAGAACTCGTAATCCTCCGCGACCTCCAGGGATTCGTCGAAACCCCCGAGTTCCTCGAAGACTGCCTTCCGCATCAGTACCGTGGAGGGACCGATGGTACACTTCCAGAGGGCATCGGAAAAAATGTTTCCCTCCCGAACGTGCTTCTGCCCCTTCTGGCTGACCGTTTTTGCTCCCCGCCGCCAGTGCTCGCGAGTGTGGATCAGAGGTACATCCGGCTGTGCATCCAGCAGGGGTACCTGTCGTGCGAGTTTCTCCGGCAGCCAGAGATCATCGGAATCGAGAAAGGCAATGTATTCACCCTGTGCTGCTTCCACCCCGCGGTTGCGTACTGCCCCGGGCATTCCGCAGTGAGGAATCTGCAGATAGCGAATATCCTCATCGTTTCTGAGCCTGGGGGTCTCGTCATCGGAACCGTCATCGACGACAATCAGCTCAAAGTCCCAGAACGACTGGGCTCTGACTGATTCGACTGCTTCGGTGAGCAGGGGATAACGGTTGTAGGCTGGAATTATGATGGAGACTCGGGGATTATCCATAGACTGCCGATAAGTATAGGGGGCTTTTAGCGTTGAGGACAAGCGTTGGAAATGCACAGGGCATGGGGTATATTCTAAAGACAGTGAAAAGCAGTTTTCTCCTGATTACTTCAGTACTTCTCGTTATTTTTTTTGCCGGCTGTCAGGAAGCCGTCGGCGGGTTTGAGGAGTATGCAGGGGTGAACCTGATCGAGACCCATCCTTTCGATCCCCCTGTCCCCACGGATTGGCTGCTTTCCAACGGAACCTACGTCAACTTCACCGACCGGACTGCCGCGGATGCCACCGGACTGCCGTCCTCCGCGGATATCAGCGGGCTGACGATCCCGAATCTCGCGGCGAATGGAGATTTCGAGAACGGTACTACCGGCTGGACCAACGGCGGTTCTACAACAATAGCTATCGACAGCGGCGCCATCGATGACGATACCCTGGACTTTGTAATCGGGGATGCAGGAGCAATGATCACCTACAATCTTTTGACCCTGACAGATTTCGATGCGGCCTCATCGTATCGCTTCCTTTTTTCCTATCAGATGAAATCCGGTTACGGAGCATACCTTTTCTTTGAGGTGAACGACGGAGTCAGTGAAATATCCGATCTATGGAAGCCGGAACCTGCAACAACTACATTATCCTATGAGTTCCCCTATGATGCACCGGGTGATTCATCCGCGGTCAGTCAGCTGGACGGGTCCCCTTTTTTTGCGATAGGTTCCGTACTCGGCAGCCCTGATGTTTCCACCCAGGCAGGATACCTGGATAACTTCCGGGTTGTCCGTACCCATGTTGCACCGACCCTTATTACGGACGCTACAACAGTGCTGGACAAATCCGTCTATTTCGATGTGCCCCTGGTCGAGACCGGACGGCTGCCCCTGGTTTCGGGGACCTACCGTTTTTCTGTCTGGATCCGCCGGGAAGAAAGCGCATTCCTTACGCCATTGACGCAGAACAGCTTCCAGTCGAACGGCATCAGTCTGCGCATGGCTAACCTGGGAGACGGCTCCAGTCATACAGCATTCATCCCCGCCGATTCAAGCTGGAGTTCGTGGCAGAAGGTCTCGGTCACTGGTTCTCTTGAGATCGATTCAAGCACAGATCCGGCGCTGCGTCTTTCCATTATGCCGACCCTCGGCATTGATCAGGATTGCGGAACAATGCTGGTCGCAGTTCCTGAGCTGATGCTGATTCCCTGATACAGCGATTTTTCTATTTTACCACCATCACCTTGCGGTATTCATCGATTCCCGGAGCCACGACTCTGATAAAGTAGATACCCCTGGCAACTTCCCGTCCGCCGCGGTTACGCCCGTCCCAGGTTGCAGTGTGCTCTCCGGCGGCCTGGTTTCCGCGCTGAATTATATCAACCACATCGCCGTCAAGTCCGAATACGGTAATGGTTACCATACCGCTTTCAGAAAGCTCATAGGAGAGTACAGCCCGTTCGCCGTCCCCGGGATTGATAACGTTACCCAGAATGGTTACCCCGCCGGTCTGACGGCTTATATCCCGTATGGGCAAAATCCAGGGTGCTATTCTTCTCGGGTCCTCGGGATCGAGACTTCTGACACAGTAGAGGGGCCCCAGGCGGAAGATAAACTCAAGGTCCGCTCCTGAAACAATTTCCGGATCACCCCCGGGAACCAGATAGTCCCTCAGGGCACCGACTCCGCCAAAGGACGAGACATAGCGTACATCGCCGTTGGCGACCCCGTTAAATTCCGTGATGATTGTCGGAAGCCAGAGATTTCCCGGTCCGGCGAGGGTTACCGGCAAGGGGTTTACATCGTAGATAAGGTTCATTGTATCGGCAGCCGCAACCGTCGGCAGGATTCTCGCTTCCAGGGTAAAATCGGTATCCATGATCTTTCCTGAGCCGTCGAATTCCCGAACTGTACTGAAGTTTGTTCCAAAGGTATTGTCCTGATGCAGTCTGTCGCTCGCCCAGACCGGACTGACAACGCCGATACCAAGGGAACTCAGACGTACCGCTTCCGTGGCTGCAGCATTTGAGAACTGGTCCTCAAGATTCGCCGTCATTCCATATCCGTTTGCTGGAAAGTCGACGATCTCTTCCATATCCAGAGGGGAATCGAGGTGCAGATAGAGCTCCTTGGCGCCGTCCAGTTCGGTACTCAGGACTTCCACTGAATTAATTGTGTAGCTCGCCGGTGGAACGAAGGCGAAATCCGCCGGAGTGATCGGGTCTCCTGATACAGGGTTACCTGCCGTCTGATAAACAGGTTCCGAGAACTTAAGATAGATCTTGTCGTCCCCCGGTACAGCCAGGGAGTAAAGAATCCGCGGGGGAGTTCGCTCCAGGCACATGGTGCTGGTTATAGAGCTCAGGACATTACCGGCAAGGTCCGTGACATACTGATCGGCGGATGAAGGATTATAGGTTAAATAGAGCTGATCGAGCTCCGTGAATCCCCGGTTTTCCGCAAAGGAAACGGAAAAATAGGGATCGTCAAGCGAAGGATTTGCAACCGTTCCAAAGAGGGAGGTATCGTTCACCGTTGAACTGAAAACCGGAGAAGGGATATTGTCGACAATTCCCGAGGCGGAATTATCCAGTCCAAAGGCTGTCAAAGCTGCTGCTGTAACCGAACTGTCCCGGATCCCCTTCCACGGTTCCGAGGGGGTCCCGGTAACGCCGTCGGGGTGATCAGCCGATGAATCCCAGCTTGCACTCTCGTCGTCCAGAACATGTAGCTCGATGGTGTCTATAATGGTATTACCGCCTGAGTCGCGTACAATAATCTCACTTGCCGTCGGCGTTGTGGAATCGGGAAAGGGCGCGATCTTCGGTTTTACGACATCCCAGCCGGCGAAAGACGATGCCGGATCAAGATAGATCTCCCTTTCGTCAATACCGCCAGTCAGAGGATCATCCTGCAGGGATGCCCCGGTATTCAGGGGATTTCCGTTGCCCGAAGGTCCGTCGGTTTTATCCCGGATGTTCGGATGAGCAAGAACTGCGGGCACTACGCCCAGGGATACGGGGTCGTCCGCCTGCAGCAAGTAACCGGGATAGATTGTTCCGTTATTATAGCCGCCGGCATAGATAAAAAGTTCATGGCCGTCGAACATCTCCAGGGATTCCCCGGGAAGTCCGTCCGTGGAGTCTGTGTCCAGGTCTCCGGCATAGGAGAAAAATCCGTTCACACTTACCGTGCCCAGGCCATCCGCTGCCCCGCCGTAGTCGCCGGCGCCCAGGGTGGTCTGGGCCCGCTGATTCGTATGCGGCACTGTCTCAGGATCCAGACTTCCGATCTGGACGTCCTCTGAATACTGCAGCCGGAAATAGTTATGGTAGTCCCGGTTATCTCCGGTGGCCCCCTGGCGCCCGGCCATGAGCTTGACCAGAACCGGGTCACAGCGGTCCAGCGTTTCAGTGTACTGATTACCCCCCACCCTGTGGACAACCCTGTTTTTATGTTCGTCCAGCAAAGTTATATAGCTTGTCCCGTTTGCTTTAACGATATAAATATCAGGTACGATGTTTCCCGGGTTCTGGCCCAGATAATTGGTACTTGTCGCCTGACCGGCTGCGGGAGGTGCGGCGGTAAAATCGTTATAGTCATCCGCCTGGGTAACCGTACTGCCGTGGGCATCGGTCCGCCAGGTCGTATTTCCATTCCGGAAAATGAAGTAACGGCTTTCGGTCCCGGCCGCCAGGGCGCCAAGATCGGCCGCGGAGGCATCCGACAGACGTACAGCGGTAAAGTCCTGGGTCGGTGCAGCGTTGACAAAAATTAGGTCGGCATCCAGAATCTGTCCGATCTCGTTATTGCTGTTTTCCAGAGCTTCGCTGAACTCTATAAAAATCTCATAATCGCTGATGGTATAGGCCTGGACGATGTCGGGCGCAGTAAAATCCCACTGTGTGTTCCCGAGCCCGTCCGTCGCTTCAGCAGCAGCCACCCAACCGCCCGAGGCCGTCGAGTCCGCCACCGTTGCATTATAGGCTTCTGCGAAAGCCGCGGAAGAGTCAGCGTTATTGGGGATATTCAGGGAGAAGGCTCCACTGTTCATATCTGCACCGTTAAGGTAGAAGTTGCCCCCCACTGTCAGTATCGCTGAATTAAGAGAGGCTAAGCCCCCGGAATATGTCGCCTCGGAAGGTCCGATACCAAGTCCCGGGAAGTTACCAAGTCTGATTCCAGCCGCGCCCTCACCCGCCGGGCCATAGAGGGCCACGTTCGGATTTGCCAGAATATTCCCGGGATAGGAACCGTCGGCAGTGCGAACCGGATGGTCGTATTCGAACAGATTAGCGATACCGGTGTCCGGATCAGTATCAGCATAGGCTGCGCCGAGAAAAACGAGGTCCTGATTTATATTGAGAGCAACATTCGACACACCAAGCTGTCCGCTGTAGAGGACCAGGTTTTGGGCTGATAATGTTGAACCGGCGATAACATCGATGGTTTTGTTCGGCGCAAAGACATGCAGATCCATCGCAAAAACCATGTTTCCCGAAGGTTGGAGGAATAGGGTGTTGATTCCCGCAACGGACTCATACATGAAGGTGGTGGATTGAAAATTGATATTGTTCGCATCGGTAACAAAGCGTTTATTAACATTCGCAACAGGCAGAAGAATGCCGTTGCTGCCGCCGTCATAATTCTGGAGACTGCCGGAGTAGTAATTCGCTCCTGCCAGAATCAGCTGACCCGGGGTTGCAGTACCGTCATCGTCGGCGTCCATTGTAATCTGCCCGGTAACCCCGGGGGTTCCGACTGTCCCGACTCCGTTGGCGGTGATTATGTGCCCTTCCACCAGGAGCGAGGAGAGAGGATCCGTCGCGCCCACAAGGCCCAGGACGATATCGCCGTAAGTGAAGGCGGCACCCGTGGTAGTATCGATGGCCAGGGAGTTGGTTCCGGCTGAATCGATAGCCGCTCCGGCAGCAAAAAGTACCGAACCGGCATTCCCGTCATCCCCACCCTCGGTATCAATTGTGAGATTGGCGGAAACCTCAATA
This sequence comes from Marispirochaeta aestuarii, assembly GCF_002087085.1. Taxonomy (NCBI): domain Bacteria; kingdom Pseudomonadati; phylum Spirochaetota; class Spirochaetia; order Spirochaetales; family Spirochaetaceae; genus Marispirochaeta; species Marispirochaeta aestuarii. Next base: position 212,312 of record NZ_MWQY01000006.1, read on the forward strand.
TCCGTCGAGCCGGTGACATCCACATTACCACCTTCCGTCTGAATCAGCACACCCCCCAGAGTAAGGGTTCCGACTGCATCAAAATCGATGGCAGTAAGACGGGTTACATTCCCGATGCTTGCAACGGAGACATCAGCACCGTCAATATCGAGACTGTACGCGCCGTTCAAGTTGAGACCGGAAGAGTCGACGTTGCCGTTCGTACTGGTAATGACGCTGTTGCTCAGGAGACTTGCATTGTCACCCGCATCGGTGCCGCTGAAGTCGATATTCCCGTCAACCGTCATTATGCCGTTCAGGCTGATATTGCTGGCACTCGTAATCGTCAGGGCGCTTCCGCCGTTATCCAGCGTCACCGTTCCGAAACTCACCGTCTCAAGCCCGCCGCCTACTGTATCAATCTCCAGGGTCGCCGCCACTGAATCGGTCAGCGTCGTCCCGTCAAAGACAATATTGTCGTTACTGGTCGTCACCGTCACGTTGCCCGGAAGATTCGTCGCAAGGGAACCGGCAAAATTCACCTCGCCGTTCGTGCTGATATCCCCGTTCAGGTTCGCCACCGTCGTCGCGTCCACATCAAGGCCGGCAAGTAGTGCGCCGCCTGTAGCGTTTACCAGCGGCAGGTTCACCGTCGCTCCATCGATGTTCAGCGCCTCTCCGCCGTTCACCCCGCTGATCGACTCATTCACCGTCACGGTGTCCGCAGCACTCACCGTCGCGCTCGTATCCACATGAAGCGGTATTCCCGCAGCCACCGTTATGTCGCTGCCCGCAGCAGTATCCGCCACAAGGTTCGCGTTCAGCACAAGACTCGCCCCGGCGTTCACTACAATGCTTCCGGCTGTGTTGTTCTGGACCGTCGTAATGACCACATCCGAACCGGAACCCGCAGCACTCCCGGACTCAAGGGTCGCCGTCGTCCCGATGACGTTTCCGCCGTTTATCGTCAGATCCTCGGTTCCCGTATCGTTGGTATCCGCACTCACTGCGGCAGTTCCGTTCGCCGTAAGCGCAGCTCCAACCGTAACCGCCCCCAGGTTGTCGATATCGATGTTCCCGGCAGTGCTCGTTACCGTCTGACCTATAGTCATCAGGTTGTCCGCCACCCCGTCGATATCGATCAGCCCCGTCGCAGTAACCGCTCCGCTGTAACCCACCGTCCCTGCACTCACCGTCAGCGTGGACAGGGCATCCGCCTGTCCCGTGGCGGACAGTCCCACCGTTCCGCTGTTTGCCGTCAGCGTCAGGGCATACGTGTTCCCCGCGGCGCTGTCCACGGGCGCCCCGGTAAAATCGATCCCGCCGGCACTACTCGTTATCGATACAGCCGCCGCGGTCAGGGTTATGTCGTTCCCGTTGGTAAAGTCGATGGCCCCGGATACGTCGATAGCCCCCGAAAGCCTCACCTCCAGGGCATCGGTAAAGATCAGGGTATCGATGGTATCCACCTGCCCGACACTGGCCAGACTGATAACCCCGCCGCTTCCCGCGTTCAGGGTCAGCGCGTACTCATTACCCCCGTCGTCCTCGATACCGAGGGTCGTAAAGTCTATGTTCCCGCCGGTCAGCGTTGACCCGGCGTTGGTCGTATCGATCGTCCGATCCGCTCCAACCAGGTTCACCGCCGTGGCCGTCCCGGCAAAGCTTATCGCCCCTCCGTCGGTCAGGACGTTCGCCCCCAGCTCCACGCTGGCGGCTGTCTGGAAGACTGTCTGCCCAACACTGTTCAGGCTGTTCCCGTCCACCACCACCGAGCCGTTCGTTCCGGCCCCGCCGGTCTGAAAGGTTACCGTCGTCCCCCCGACGTTCGCACCCACCTGCAGGTCGTGGGTCGGGTCGTTGTCGTCGCTGTCCGCGGTTGCCGTTACCGTGCCCAGGGAAGCAAGTACCGCCCCGTTGATGTCCACCGCTCCGGTTCCGCTTATGACGATGTTGTCCCCCGTCGCGGTAATCGTGCCGTCAATCGTCAGGGGGTCCCCTGCAACCCCCGCTTCGCTTATGGAGACCGCGGGACTTGCGCCGCCGGAGGAGACAATAGCCCCTTCCAGGATTACCACGTCGCCGCTGACTGTAATCCGGCTCACTGCTGTCGAGTTGCCGACACCGGCCAGCCGCACCGTTCCGCTGTCGGCTGTTACGCTCAGGGTCTGGTTTCCGTTGATATTTACATCGTTACCGTTCAGGTCCCCGTCTGCCAGATCAATACTCCCGTTTGTGGAGGTGATCGCAGACGTCCCGGCCAGGGAAATACTGTCTCCTGCATCGGCCCCGTCCAGGTCTATATTCCCGTCCACCGTCATTATGCCGTTCAGGCTGATGTTGCTGGCACTCGTAATCGTCAGGGCGCTGCCAGCGTTGTCCAGGCTCACCGAGCCGAAACTGACGGTTTCAAGCCCGCCGCCTACTGTATCAATCTCCAGGGTCGCCGCCACTGAATCGGTCAGCGTCGTCCCGTCAAAGACAATATTGTCGTTACTGGTCGTCACCGTCACGTTGCCCTGAAGATTCGTCGCAAGGGAACCGGCAAAATTCACCTCGCCGTTCGTGCTGATATCCCCGTTCAGGTTCGCCACCGTCGTCGCGTCCACATCAAGGCCGGCAAGCAGTGCGCCGCCTGTAGCGTTTACCAGCGGCAGGTTCACCGTCGCTCCATCGATGTTCAGCGCCTCTCCGCCGTTCACCCCGCTGATCGACTCATTCACCGTCACGGTGTCCGCAGCACTCACCGTCGCGCTCGTATCCACATGAAGCGGTATTCCCGCAGCCACCGTTATGTCGCTGCCCGCAGCAGTATCCGCCACAAGGTTCGCGTTCAGCACAAGACTCGCCCCGTCGTTCACTACAATGTTTCCGGTTGTTTTGTTATGGACCGTCGTAATGACCACATCCGAACCGGAACCCGCAGCACTCCCGGACTCAAGGGTCGCCGTCGTCCCGATGACGTTTCCGCCGTTTATCGTCAGATCCTCGGTTCCCGTATCGTTGGTATCCGCACTCACTGCGGCAGTTCCGTTCGCCGTAAGCGCAGCTCCAACCGTAACCGCCCCCAGGTTGTCGATATCGATGTTCCCGGCAGTGCTCGTTACCGTCTGACCTATAGTCATCAGGTTGTCCGCCACCCCGTCGATATCGATCAGCCCCGTCGCAGTAACCGCTCCGCTGTAACCCACCGTCCCTGCACTCACCGTCAGCGTGGACAGGGCATCCGCCTGTCCCGTGGCGGACAGTCCCACCGTTCCGCTGTTTGCCGTCAGCGTCAGGGCATACGTGTTCCCCGCGGCGCTGTCCACGGGCGCCCCGGTAAAATCGATCCCGCCGGCACTACTCGTTATCGATACAGCCGCCGCGGTCAGGGTTATGTCGTTCCCGTTGGTAAAGTCGATGGCCCCGGATACGTCGATAGCCCCCGAAAGCCTCACCTCCAGGGCATCGGTAAAGATCAGGGTATCGATGGTATCCACCTGCCCGACACTGGCCAGACTGATAACCCCGCCGCTTCCCGCGTTCAGGGTCAGCGCGTACTCATTACCCCCGTCGTCCTCGATACCGAGGGTCGTAAAGTCTATGTTCCCGCCGGTCAGCGTTGACCCGGCGTTGGTCGTATCGATCGTCCGATCCGCTCCAACCAGGTTCACCGCCGTGGCCGTCCCGGCAAAGCTTATCGCCCCTCCGTCGGTCAGGACGTTCGCCCCCAGCTCCACGCTGGCGGCTGTCTGGAAGACTGTCTGCCCAACACTGTTCAGGCTGTTCCCGTCCACCACCACCGAGCCGTTCGTTCCGGCCCCGCCGGTCTGAAAGGTTACCGTCGTCCCCCCGACGTTCGCACCCACCTGCAGGTCGTGGGTCGGGTCGTTGTCGTCGCTGTCCGCGGTTGCCGTTACCGTGCCCAGGGAAGCAAGTACCGCCCCGTTGATGTCCACCGCTCCGGTTCCGCTTATGACGATGTT